>NZ_JPUW01000056.1:0-9971 GCF_000743635.1 Lysinibacillus sp. BF-4
ACCTCTTGAATTTTTGCATCAAGACGCGATTTCGATTTCAATCCACGCTCCTAATGAAAGGAGCGACGGGAAATCAGGTTCAAAGAAAAACGTCTCCAATACATTTCAATCCACGCTCCTAATGAAAGGAGCGACGCTGTGGGTATTCGTAAGGTAGATAACACAATTATTTCAATCCACGCTCCTAATGAAAGGAGCGACAGTATTCTAAAGTTGTTTAAAAAAGCCATTGTAATTTCAATCCACGCTCCTAATGAAAGGAGCGACAACACGTACGATGTTAGCGATTGCGGAAATTTACATTTCAATCCACGCTCCTAATGAAAGGAGCGACGCATTGCGGATATTTAAGCGATGAGTTTGATTGATTTCAATCCACGCTCCTAATGAAAGGAGCGACTTTAATTAGGTTTTGGTCATTTAAGTCGTTCCATATTTCAATCCACGCTCCTAATGAAAGGAGCGACGGCAAACAAGAAAGTCGCGCAGCCAATCAAATTATTTCAATCCACGCTCCTAATGAAAGGAGCGACGCAGACGTAATGAGTAGTCACATGGTACTCATTATTTCAATCCACGCTCCTAATGAAAGGAGCGACTGTAATTATGGCTTCAGCGCAAGTTGGTAAATCCATTTCAATCCACGCTCCTAATGAAAGGAGCGACTAAATCTCCACTTGTGCTATTGTCACGGTCTTCAATTTCAATCCACGCTCCTAATGAAAGGAGCGACCAAAACGTAGTGTGACCTGAGCAAAAATATGGATTTCAATCCACGCTCCTAATGAAAGGAGCGACTAGCTGCAAGACCAATAAGGATAGTTTTGGCTGATATTTCAATCCACGCTCCTAATGAAAGGAGCGACTCACCGAAAGTACAAGGAAAGAAAGATTTAATAATTTCAATCCACGCTCCTAATGAAAGGAGCGACTTGCATACACCCGGGCCTTGGCAACAGTTAGATATTTCAATCCACGCTCCTAATGAAAGGAGCGACCAAGGACCGGGCGCCAACCACAATACGCAATGCATTTCAATCCACGCTCCTAATGAAAGGAGCGACCGGCATAAGCGCTTGCTTGGCTATCCTTTTAAATATTTCAATCCACGCTCCTAATGAAAGGAGCGACACTTCGGACAAATAATTGTGCCAGGAACGAGACGATTTCAATCCACGCTCCTAATGAAAGGAGCGACCAGCCAATACAGACTCCGCGCCCTATTCGTTCGATTTCAATCCACGCTCCTAATGAAAGGAGCGACACCAACGACTACACGGTCAAGGTTTGCTGTCATATTTCAATCCACGCTCCTAATGAAAGGAGCGACGATAAACCATGATGTTACGACGTTATCATAATCGTAATTTCAATCCACGCTCCTAATGAAAGGAGCGACTTCTGCCAACCACTCTTCATAAATAGGTTGGCAATTTCAATCCACGCTCCTAATGAAAGGAGCGACCTCAACATATTGCTCATAGCGTGCTTCATTTGCATTTCAATCCACGCTCCTAATGAAAGGAGCGACGTGGATGTAACATTCACGACTTTAATATTTGCTATTTCAATCCACGCTCCTAATGAAAGGAGCGACCGCAAAATATAGTATTTTGCTAAGGTGTTGCACTAGATATTGTGTCTGGTGCGACAGCTTTGGGAGTGTCTTGGGAGAATCGGCTAGGAAAAGAGCGTGATGACTGTGCGAACCTCCCGGGAAAAACATGGGCGCTTGGGGTTCGCCGCTTCTAAAAAATCAACGGCTTCTCTACTTCAATCGCTTCCTTTGCTCCAATATGACGCACTTTATTTTCATAATTATTGCCTAAGCGGTAAAAACGTAGCGAGTCAGTGTCAGGATTAATAATTGCTGCTAAGTCCATTTCTAGCAGACGTAACTGCGTGGCATCCACGACACATTCGAATACGGAGTTTTGTACACGCACACCGTATTGCTCACATTTTTTAGCTACTTTACGCAAACGTTTAGCACCGCCAGAAGATGTGACTTGCACATCATATGTCACTAAAACTAGCATTACATCACCTCACTAATAAAGGGGGGTACGCATCTAAATCGCCTCGTAAAAAACGAGCGAGCAATAAAGCTTGCACATGTGGCACAAGCCCCCATACTATTTTTTCTTTTAAATAGGGATGTGTCATTTTCTCTTGCTTTTCTTCTTGCCATTTCTTTAAAAACATGCGGCGAGCATCATCTGTTAATAGGACGGCACCGCTCTCTTTTTTGATAAAATCCGTTGCGTTAAGTTGCCTGCGATTAATCAATTTTAATACAAAACGCTCGGCAATAATCGGACGCAGTTCTTCCATTAAGTCAAGCGCTAATGACACACGCCCTGGGCGATCTCGATGTAAGAAGCCTACATACGCATCTAGCCCCACACCTTCTAATGCAGCGGCCACCTCTCCCGCTAGCAAAGCGTAAGCAAACGATAGTAGCGCATTTATCTCATCCTTTGGGGGACGGCGGGATCTGCCTTTATAATAAAACACGTCTTTTTGGTGAAGGATACACTCATCAAACACACTAAAATAAGCACTCGCCGCATTACCTTCTATCCCGCGTAGTGTATCTAACTCTTCACAGGTTAATAGCTTAGCTCGTGCCTCACGCAACTGCACAATACTGTATTGTATACGCTCCGTATCTACACGAAGCGCATGATCACGCATAGTTCGTCGTAAAATATGCTCACTATTGTAAATTTTACCTATAATCATATGACGAGCAATTTTTGCACTTTCTGTCTCATTTGTTGAAATAGCATATTGCGTTTTACGTAAGGTCACGTTGCCGTTTACCGTACCTGTTAAGCGCCCACGAAATCTACCGCTACTTGAGAAGAAAGTCAAATTAATATTATTTTCCATACAGTATGCCATTAACGCAGGACTTGCCCCCTGATGACCAAAGGTGCAAATCCCCTCTAGATTATGGAGTGGTACTCGACCTAAACTATTACCTTCTTGCATAATGTTAAGATTATGCCCTTTCAATGCTAAATAACAATCTGGTTGGGAAACATATACAACATTTAATAAACGCTTCACGACTTCATCATCCTATTCATATAAGCATTTACCGTTTCTCTTTCATCTAATTCTGGTAAACATTGATTACGTAATGAACAACTTATACAATGCTTGCCAGTTTTCACTGTGGGCGTGTGGCGTCGTGAGTAATAATGATGCATTTCTTTCAGCATCTTACGCACTTGCTCTCGTAAAGCAAACGTAATCGTTACAGGTATACGTTTGCGTATTTCATGGTAATACATAGCCGCTTCATTGACAGGAACAGCAAGCATTTCTTCTAAGCACATCGCTTGCGCTGTCAGTTGCAAGATATCTGCATCATGGGTCTTAGGCTTACCCCTCTTATATTCGATAGGTTTAGGTAAGTAACGCCCTTGTTCCTTTGCTAAAGGCACACCTGCCTCATTTTCTGTAAACTCTACCATATCGCAAATGCCTGTTATGCCCAGTGTAGCTGAATGTACAGGAAGCGCGCGTACATAAATTGTACTCCCTCGTTTCTCCCGTACGAACGGATTATCTGCCAATTCATGTAGGGCATTTCCTTCTACTGTCAAGACATTTTCTTCCCAAGCTTGTTCGATATGAATGAGTGCCCATTGTCTACGACAAAAAGCAAAGTGTTGTAAGCCTGACAACAGTAAGTAATCGTCTTCCTTATAATCCGTCATAAACCTGTGCCGCTAAATTATCAAGCGGTGCTACTGTAATTTCATAATTTTCGATTGATGGTGGGAAGTCATCTTTCACACGTGTTACGCTAACTGTTCGGTGCACTTTAGCTGATGAATATTGACCTAATTTGCTATTATGTTCCCACCAAATGAGTTTATTAACTTCCATACTGCCGTCAGGACGTGCCGATGAGGCATCGTTCGCAAATAATGTACGTAGTGCTTCTTTAATTGCCTCCGCATCTTCTTTGCTAAAGCCCGTACGTTCTGCGAGTTGTGGGTTGATGCTGCCATAAAATACATACACACCAAAATCAACACGATGTTTCATACCCATTGTGTCTGACGTTTTTTGACTAGGGTCTTTAGCATTTGTTATTGAGTTAACACTTTTCGTAATTTGCATACTTGTAATATCAACAGGCTCAATACTTGTGGCAGAGTGGATAGATACAGGACCACGCACACCAAGACTTAATTTATCGCCTTTAAATGCAAAAACTTGACCAAATGCACGTACATCAAACCATGTATCACAAGCGATTTTTTCAGCTAAACCTACATCACCTTTCGCATTTTTTAAGATTTTTTCGAGCTCTGGTACATTCGCTACACGATCACGCACACTACGAAATGCATCGTTGCGACGCTCATCTGACTGTACTAAAATGGCTTGATTATCATCTTGCAGACGATTACGCAATTTACGTTTAATCGCTACATCCGAAATTTCACCATGCCCATTGAAGTCTTGACGCGGGCGATTTCCATTTAGTGGATCACCATTAGGGTTAGCTTTATCTACGGTTACGACTACCGCAAAATCAATTTTATTCGTTAGTGTTGTCATTTGTTACTTCCTCCTTTTTGGTATACATCGCTTGCACTTGACTACTATATCCAAGTAAAAACACGGGACTTAACGTGGCATCTGTCATTTGCTCAATCGTGAGACGCGCCTCTAACTCTTGAATAATCTTTGCATAACGAGTAGCTTTAGTTCCTTGACGCTCAAAATACGGGTTGAGTTGTTTACGAATCACATGCCATGTACGTGCAGGGCGCTGACTAAATGCGTTAAAGTAGCGTGTCGCATTGGTCGAGCGATTTTCGCCTCGCTCCTTAAGTACACTACGCTCCATTACTTCCGCTACACCGAGTAGACGACCAAATAAATAGTCACGGCTGTTATTATCTTCTTGAATTGCCACAGTATATCCCTCACTCTCAAATTGTTTAGTAATTAATGCACATGCTATATTTAGCGTTGTTTCCCATGATTCCATTAACCCTTTAAAACTTGATGGATTTTTAATACGATTAAAAATTAACTGTACAATATCTTTAGGTATCGGCTTTTTTTCGATAATACATGGCAAAAGCCTTGTATAAAGTTCCTTTTTTATACGAGGGTCTGCCTTACTACCATAAACCGCTTCCACAATACGATACGTTGAAGGTGTATAAATCCCCCGCTTAATTTGCTTTGTTTCTTTATCTTGTGTAACTTGTAGCCAGCGGCATGTTGTATACCAATGACTAAGCGCCTCTATATATTGCTTAGGGTTCGTTTGTTGATAATACACAATGGCTAATCGTCCTGATGTGGCTGCATCAACTGCCATAATAATAATTTGCTCTCGCTTATCTTCTGGCAAAATGGGGCCAATGCCATGTAAATTAGCAGCTAGCGTTTTAGCTATAACTTCCTTAGTACACGCTGCTTTAATAGCACCTGTTGCCTCAGTCTCAAATTCACTCATACCATAATCACCATCTGCAAACGGATCAATGATATCCGGTTGCTCTACGCCAAAAGCGACAAAGTAGCGACTATCCACATACGTACCTTGGCGTTGAATGAGCCAGCGCAATGCGTGATGTGATTTTTGTGACACCTCATAACCAATTTGCACCGCTTCATCGACTTCTTTAAAACGTCCGCGATACGTAAATCCTGTATCATCATTTGATGAAATCAGCTTAGATAAATCACCTGCATTACGTATGCGCGAACCATGTTGCGTCGTTAAAATTGCATTCGCTTGCGCGGTCACATAGCACGTACCTCGTTGACTCTCAGCTACCTCATTAAAATAAGCAATATAGCTATCATACAGTGCTGTGTTTTCCCACACAGGTTGGTAATGCGGCATTTGCACATTAAACCTTATAAAACTATCAAGAATATTACCTGCCGCCACTTTATAAATCGCTGGTTTATCGTCACCCGTCCATTTAGTTAGCACATTACCATCTGTATCAACAGGAAAAATACCCGCTTCTACTAAATCTTGCACCACTTGTGCCTTAACAATATACGTATAAATCGCTTGCACTTCTTGCGGTGCATTAGGCGCTGTTGCCCAGCCCTTGAGCTGTTCACGGTACGTTTTGAAGTAGTCTGCTCGTTTTTCCTCACCGCCATAAGCCAAATAATCTCCTGCGACATAAAATACTTTGTCATGTAAATAATGCGGGCGTATAGCCGCACCTGAACGGTTAGCTGAGCCCAGTGTCATCGGTACAATCGTGCGCGCTTGGTCTTTTTCTAATACTTTAGCCGCAACAAAATCACCATTAGGCGAGAGTACGATTTCGATTTGTGCACTTTGTGTCATATGAGCAACAGGTAACAACGTAAAGCGCTGTTTCCGTACTTCTTCAAACTCGCCTATGCGATAGGTATTATTATTGTAGACAGCAGCCAATTGTTGCATCCAACTCATAACTCCGCCTCCCCAAATACATCGCGATATTCATCATCTACAGTTTTAAAGTTTTGACCTTTTATGAAGGGCTTAACCGCGCCTTTTTTTATATAACGTACCGTATCACACTGTTCAGGACGCACGAATGTAATGACGCCATCTTTCATTGTTGACGACCAAATCCTTGCTTGCCACTCGTTGCTATCTACCTCGT
This sequence comes from Lysinibacillus sp. BF-4, assembly GCF_000743635.1. NCBI lineage: Bacteria > Bacillati > Bacillota > Bacilli > Caryophanales > Bacillaceae > Lysinibacillus > Lysinibacillus sp. BF-4. The sequence goes on from NZ_JPUW01000056.1 coordinate 6,660, forward strand.
CAGGGTAAGTAAAACCATGAAACATCGGCCCAAAAGCAATGTCACCATAGCCATCATAAAAACTTTGACCACTGCCAAAAACACACGCTTCTACATAGCCTTGGCACTCACGTGTACCTAAATAAATATCACGGCGTCCTCCGCGCTCCACTGAACGCTTTGCAATATTATGATGCTTATGTTCATTACGGTCATATGCAAGGTCAGGTCGTTGTTCGTTAAATTCAAAATGCGCTCGTACTTGATACTTCGGCGCGCGCAAATATGTGTAGTACGCCAAGTCATTTGAGGCATCTTGGTATTTTGCAGGACGCATACCTTTTACCTCTGTTTGAATCGCTTCCATCACACGTACCTCATCAATAATCCAGGTGATCGTAGGCTTCCAATAAATCGATTCTACAATCCCTTTTAGCGCTTCATACGTAGGGATTTGATACGTAAATTTTTCTCCGCCAACCCTTGTTACAGGGTCAGTAAATAAACCATATTTTCCATACACAACAAATTCAATTTGATTACGCAATGGTACACCTCCTAAAATTGATAATTACTAAAACTACCGTCCCCACTTATACTTAAACCATATTTGTCGTTATAACCATTTTCATGTACCGCAAATATATGATCTTGATACAGCGGTTGCAGTAAACCTTCTTTTATTAGTGCATCCAACTCATACCGATAAATATTAATCGCATACTGTTGTGCTTTTTTCACTACTTTATTTAATCTATCAAGTGGCATATCTTCGTTTAATTGTGCAATTAACTGCTGCCCTTCTGCACGATAAGGTACTAATACAGATGTTGTCGGTGACGAAATGGCTTCAAAATGTTGTTCAAGCGTTTTAAAACTATTTAACATATATGTTTTGCGCTCATTTTTTATACTGCCATCAATTAAATGAATTAATGGTGTATCCAAATTACGTGGTGTTTGTGAAATTTCGCGCTTAGCTTGTGCATCAAAAGCCGTAAAATACCTAGCAATCGTGTCAGGATGTAAAAAATCTTTGGTATATGGCAAAATATGTTCTGTCATCACGTCAGCGCCAATGCGAATTTCAGCTAAGCGACTCAAGTTTTCTGTTTTTGCTTTGACAATATATACATCACCCTTTGCTCGCTCTGCATTACGATTACATCGCCCCGCAGCCTGCGCGATAGCGTCTAGCCCCGCCAAAGAACGAATAACCGCTTCAAAGCTAATATCTACACCCGCTTCAATTAATTGCGAACTAACACAAATCACTGGCTCCACGCCAAGCTTCTGCCTCACTTCATTCAAAATTTCGGTACGATGTGCTGCACACATCGAAGTACTGAGGTGATACGTCGGCGCGATATTACGCTCATCTAGCTCCTCAAAAAGCTGTCGAACAGCCGTTTTAGTATTTAAAATAATTAATACGGACTGTTTAGTACTCATTATAGTTTGCACTTTATCAGCCAGTTGCTGTGTGTCTAGCCCATCTGTTGTCACATGATTGTATACATTAACACGCTCAAATGCCTGTGCGATTTGAGCGAGGTTAGGTACCATCTCTGCATCTGGTTGTAGTGTAATTGCATAGTCCATCTTATCAACTGTAGGCTGGGTTGCCGTGCAAAGTACAATACTGCTATTACCAATATGGTGTAAAAAATTTACTGCACTATTAAACAAAGCAAAATGATGATAAGGCACTGATTGTACTTCGTCAAAAATAATAACGGCATCCGTTAAATTATGCAGACGGCGCGATTTACGTGTACCCTTTTGAAAAATCGCATCCAAAAACTGTACCATGGTTGTAAAAATAATGGGATAATCCCAATTATCACGGCCAAGTTGCATTTTTTTGCGTAGCTCATTATCATAGTAATCTTCGCTATCGTCATCCTCTGCGATGATATTGGCATGATGCTCTAGTACAGCTTCTGGAGCCGCTATAATAGCAGCAACTGCCGATGCATTTTGCTCAAGTATCGTTGTATAAGGTACAACGTAAATGATACGTTTTTTGTGATACTTTGCTGCGTGTTTTAATGCGTACCGTAAACTTGCAAACGTTTTACCACCACCCGTTGGAATGGATAGTGTATATATGGCAGAAGGTTGCTCCGCTAATCGGTCGCAATTTTCCGACATCTCTGTGCGTAATTGATTAATCGGCGTTGTGCTTTGTTGCCAACCATTTACGGTTTTCATTAATTCCTTGTAATAGTCAGCAAACGCTGGTTGCTGCTGCGGTGGTAGTGTCTGTTCTTCAAAACAACGTGTATTTGTACGATCTGCATCCAATAAAAAGCTCAATACAAGTTTTTGTACATAATTAAAATAAAGCAGGGGCTTAGGTAACGCGAGAGATTTAACACGCAATTGTAATGCTTTAAATTCTTCAATTGCTTCTGTAAATAAGGCGTCTACGCGCGCTACATTGTCACTAACTGTCTCGAAGTTTGCCTTAACCTCGTTATAATAAGGTAACTCCTTATTTACTACACGTCGGATGTAGTCTGATGGTGCTAAATCAAGTTGAATAAAATTTTGTAAGCCTGAATGATGTGATAGCACTGCCATACCGATAATTTCTGTAACATAAGGATGTGTCTTATAATGACGCTCATATAAATATTTTGCGCCAGCCGTAGAGTGATCAATTTTTGTAGTACTTACCTTTTGATGATAAACAGCATCCGTAATATAATCCGTGAATGCTTGTGTATATTTACCCATATCATGTAGTAGCCCTGCTAATTCCGCATGTGCACCAAAGCCTGTAGCATCACCATATTGCCGTGCTAATGCCGCTACTTCATTGAGGTGCGTTTGTACATCTTGTATCTCATGGTCACTCGACCTAATATGTGCAATAAACATTTTATCACTCCCACTATAGATTACCTATGCCCCCATTATTATGCAATCACTTTGTTTGGAAGAAAACTGGCGAACCCTCTGTGCCACCAAATGAGATGAAGAAGTCCTCTCCTGCGCGTACTTGCCCAATGGTATTACCTTCTGTAGCGCCACCATTATATAATTTTGCATCGAGCCCGCTCGGTATTACTACCATGACATGCGGATACTCTTTGCCGTCCGCTGATACCGTTTTAAACGAATAGCTCGATAAGTTATAGCTATCGTCTTCTGTTTCAGCGTCTTTAAGTAACGCTTCTACCTTAACTAACACGTATTCCATTCCTTCGTCAGGCTCACTATTAAATTGATTTTCTGCTGAAATTTGTTGCCACGCTTCTTCGCCTCTTGTAATACTCGCAATTGTTAAATCTAAGTTTGCCGCATAGCTGTTAAAGCTGTCATCTT
>NZ_JPUW01000057.1:0-9419 GCF_000743635.1 Lysinibacillus sp. BF-4
AGTTGGGTGGTTGGTGGTTAAGATAGCCATTTGGGTGGTTGGTTTTTTGACCAGTAGATTTCGCCAAGGTCGTGGTGTGTGTCGAAGTTGTCGGCAGCTACGTGGTAATGGAAATTGTAGTAGAAGCCGTCGTGTGGGCGGTTTTCCGTGCGCACGTGGAAGCGGATAACGTCGCTTGCGTCGTGCTGGATGTGAAACATTTTTTCGGCATAGCCGCCGCTTGGATTTTCGGTAATTGTTAGATTATCAAGGTCAGCGCAGTGCATAGCAATGGCTTCCTCAATTTTTGGGAAGATGTATGTATCAAAATCCTCACTAATTTTTGGTGCGATGCGCGTGCCAAATTTTGTGTACGCCTGCTCGCGTGCTACTTCCGTTAAGCTTTTTTCTTCTTCGACGACTTGCTCGGTCACCTCAAGCGGTGCGGCATAGGCAATCTCAGGGCTTGCAGCTTGGCTATTACTGCTGCCTGTCTCCCCAAAGTTATTCCAGATTTCGTGCATTGGTGTAATCATGCCTAGCGTTAAAAACGCCACTGTGATCATTACACTTTGCTTGAACCATTTTTTCATTTTCATCATCCTTTCTTTATTTTTCGAATGTTCTATACTATCTACTACGCAAAAGTGCGATAAAAGGTTTCATCATTTTCTATTTCATTGTACAATAGAAACGTAGAATTGTACGTTTTAAAGGAGGGCATTCACCATGTCAACAGTATTCGGAATTGGTTTCCTAGCATTATTAGCATACTTAACATCATTAAACTTCACAAACTAATTGTGAGCGCGGGCGTCCTTCTTTTGAGGGATTCCCGTTTTTCTTTTACGTTAAACGATGTTACACTACAAAAAAGGGGGTTTTTTTATGTTAATGAAGGAAACAAGCTGCCTCGTGCTAATTGATGTGCAAGGCAAGCTAGCAGAGATGGTGCACGATAGTGATGTGCTCGTAAAAAATATCGAGCGCTTGGTGCAGGCCGCAAAGATTTTTGATGTGCCTGTCATCTGGTTAGAGCAGTACCCTAAAGGCTTAGGCCCAACTGTCGCAAGCATTGCGGCGCATTTAGAAGGACAAACACCGATTGAAAAAATGGAGTTTGATGCCTGCTTAAATCCTGATTTTATGGTGCGCTTAAATGAACTCGACCGCAAACAAGTCGTAGTATGTGGCATTGAGTCGCATATTTGCGTATTCCAAACGGCGGCACACTTAAAAGAGCTGGGCTACCACGTCGAAGCCGTTGTGGATGCGGTATCTAGTCGCACCGCTGCCAATAAAGCGATTGGGCTCGACAAAATGAAAGCCTACGGCGTACTTCCTACCTCGACGGAAAGCGTCATTTACGAACTGATGAAAAAAGCCGGCACGCCTGAGTTTAAACAAGTATTGCCGCTTATTAAATAACACACTATAAAAGAAGGTCATTCCCGCCCGTTGGAATGACCTTTTGCATAAATGGGTTTATTTCGTTAATACGAGCGATACCTGTCTACACTGACGTTTTCGTTCAGCTAATTTTTGTTGAAACGCTTCTGAATGGATTTGATGATTATTTAGACAAACAGCACATTACATCCCTATTAGCCGTTTTTACTACATCTGACACTACGTTTTGTATCGCCGTTCTACTGAAAAGCGGCGTTTCATCTTGCATCGTTTTCAGTACCGCTAAAAGTTTGTTGGCGATATTTACGCAACGTTTGTACTTCTCTTGTTCGAGCTGTTGAACGGTTAGCATGCAAAACACCGCCCCTGCCTTTAACTTATTATATAAAAATATGAACTAGCAAAGCACGCTCTTCACTTCGTCTCTTAATTGATTATCCTCGTTATGCTACTTATTCTATAATTTTAAAGCCCTTGAACTTTGACATGATGTAAAGTTTCAAGGGCTTTTCATTTATAAGTAGGATTTTTCTAGTCTCATTTTATTTTTTCACTAAAGCTTTATAAGAAGCAAGAAATGACAGAATAGGACGGCTAATTTTATCAGCCAATACTACAGGAACCGCATTGCCAATTTGTTTATATTGCTCATTGAGCTTGCTATTTTTCGAAACCTTATTATTATCACCAGTAGCAAACTCAAACCAGTCAGGAAAAGTTTGTACCCTAGCACACTCCCTCACTGATAACCTTCTATTAAAATCTCCCTCAAAAACCCATTTATCTTTTTCTAATTTTTTCATTGGTTTACCTTCTGGATGTTGTGGAGCTTGACGCCCTGACGCTTGGATAGTAAAGGATTGTTCGTTCCATGTTTTCTTTCTATTTCTAGACATATACATTGAACTGTAGTCGCTAATAAAAACGTCGTTTGGTAGTCGTGGTAAATCACCTATAGCATCTTTCAAAGTCACATAGGGTATTTTACCCTCTCCATGTGTAGGTTTAGGCAGCTCATATTCATAATTATACTTTTCACTAATATCTTTTCTCACTCCAATAATAAAAACACGCTCTCTAAGTTGTGGCACTCCATAATCTCTAGCGTTAACTAAATGAGCAGTGACAACATATCCTGCTGCTGAAAAATCTTCTTTAATTTGAGCTAAAACTTGTCCGCCAGCCATAGTCATTAAACCCTTTACATTTTCAGCTATAAAAAAAGCAGGTTTAGATTGTACTAATGCTCTTATATAATGAATATATAAAAAATTACGAGGATCATCTAATAATCGAGGTCCTGCCGCACTAAAACCAGGGCAAGGAAACCCCCCCAGTATAAGGTCACTTTGAGGGAAATTAATAACTTTACGTATATCTCTTGAATCCTTTACAGCTGTACCTTTGATATTTTTCAAGTATGTTTCATTAGCTAAGGAATATAAATCATTGGAATAGACAATATTTATATTTTGAATCAGTTTTTGAAAATTCGCTTTTTCTTTTAACTTTTCATATACAAAGCTCTCATTATATTGTGAAGTAGCATGAGCAATTTGTACACCTAAATCTAATCCACCGGCACCACTAAAAAGAGAGACAATGTTTATTGAATTCGAAATATATTGCGCCTTATCCAGCAAATTCAACTCGAATAATTTAGCTTTCTCTGTAGCATTACGTTCAACGTAAAGACTTTCTTCCATAATTTTTTGTTGTAAAACATCATTAACTTCTTTTGAAGAGTAGGTTAATGAAGATTTAAAAGTTTTTTCTTTTAACTTCAAATGTATTTCCACCTTCCTAGTATCGGTATTTTAACATATATAATGTCGTTTGGCCAGTAACTCAATTTATGAGAGAATGAAGCAAAGTATATTAAAGGAGAAATGATAGTAGTATGGAATATCAAACAAACTTATTAGTAGCACTAAGAAATATATTAGAACGAAACTCCTCAATTCTCACTCCTCTTTTTCGTTCAAATGGAAGTGCAAACGTTGCTGGAGATAGTCTAGAATATTTTGTGAAGGATATGTTTTGCACAGGAGCTTCGCAGTACCAAATGGAGAATGAAAAAATGAGGATCTATAACCAATACCTGTCATGGACTGGTGATAGCAAACACTTCCCCGACTTTATTATAAAAAATGGTGCAGGTGTAGAACCTAAGAAAGTTAATGGTAAATCTAAAGGGAATATAGCGCTAAACAGTTCATATCCTAAAGATTACATATACCCAGATAGCCAAAACATCCCTAATACTACACTTTTAATTGAGGACGACAATTGGGATAAAAAAGATATAATTTATGCTGTTGGGAATCTAGATAGTACTAATAATAAATTATTATCCTTATGGCTGGTGAATGGTAATACTTTCATTGCTAATCGTAAGGTATATGAAAATTTGATTACAGAAATTAGAGAGGCTATAAGTAAAACTAACGCAACACTTCAAGACTCTAAAGAGTTGGCTAGAGCAATAGGTATTGACCCACTTAACCACGCTAATTTAAGAGTGCGAGGTATGTATGAATTAAAACACCCAGAGGCTATTTTCGGTACATATATTAGTGATATTGTGTTGCCTAAAGAGAGTACTAGAATTTATGTAGTAATGTTAAAAGATGATTTGGTCAAATTAGAATTAGAAAATGAAGACTTAAACGAGGACTTATGTACTTATTATAATCAAAAAAGGCTTTTCAGAAAAGATATTTGCATCCCTAATCCAAACAATATTTCTTCTACACTGGAAGCCGTTATCTTCTGTGCCTATACAGACTGAGTAATTATAGAGTTTGATGTTCGAGAGGCTATGTTTCAGTCACCTTCTGCAGATACTAACATAGGGCTCAAGCATTTTATTTTTCCGCCATCATCGTAGCATATTTGCGTTTTCCAAACGGCGGCCCACTTAAAAGAGCTGGGCTACCACGTCGAAGCCGTTGTGGATGCGGTATCTAGTCGCACCGCTGCCAATAAAGCGATCGGGCTCGACAAAATGAAAGCCTACGGCGTACTGCCTACCTCGACGGAAAGCGTCATTTATGAACTGATGAAAAAAGCAGGCACGCCTGAGTTTAAACAAGTGCTGCCGCTTATTAAATAACACAAAACAGGAGACGCGTCTCCTGTTTTTTTTCGAAGTAAATCGTGCTTATCTTCTTATTACATACAGGCATTGTGTTTGTGGTATATGCGACGTGAAAACAGGTAAACCCGTACTAATACTTAGCGCTACTTTGTTTGCGGGCTTATTGTCGCTCGTCATGTTGTTCTTTTTACTCATTGTCCTTGGCGCAGCAACTGTCACAGCTAGTGCGCTTGATCTTAAGTTTCATGCCAATGAACTCATTTTTGTTAGCATATTATACCTCGCCTACTGGGTAACTTTCGACAATATCGCAAGCGCGCTCGCACCTGACAGCATCGTTGGCAAACTGTGCGTGGCACTAACGAGAGTGCTCGCCTTCTTTTTGATTGGTTACGTTGCCAAGCTAGACGTGGCAGTTGGTATCGCCACGATTTTTGACGTACTTGATGTGCTGTTTATTTATCAAAAATCAACAAGTCAAGCATAAAACAAGCAGAAAAAATCTACTACTTTCTCTGCTTGTTTGTTTATAATTTCGCAACATCTTTGCGTTATACTAGGCTAAAAAGGAGTGAAAGCAATGACGACCATTTTAGTCGTGGAGGATGAAGCGGCAATTGCCGACATCCTTACTTATAGTTTGCGACGTGAAGGCTTTACAGCACTGCATGCAGCTACGGGTGAACAGGCGCTTGCCTTTGCACAAACAACGGCACTTGATTTGGTATTACTTGATGTAATGTTGCCTGATATGACAGGCTTTGATTTATGTAAGCAGTTACAACTGCCCATTATTATGCTGACAGCACGCGATGATATTACAGATAAGGTGCTTGGGCTTGAGCTTGGAGCAAATGACTATATCACAAAGCCTTTTGATATTCGTGAGGTTATTGCGCGCATTCGCGTACAACTACGCAAGCCAACACGCACTTCCCCTACACTCAACTTATCTAATAATGTAACACTGGATTTACGTGCACATAGCGTGTCACAACACGGTGAAGTTGTGGCGCTCAAGCCGAAAGAATTTGATTTACTCGCACTGTTCGCCCAACACCGCAATCAGGTATTCACACGTGAGGCGATTTTGGATACTGTATGGGCTTTTGATTTTGACGGTGGCTTGCGTACGGTTGATGTCCATGTTCAGCGTTTACGCAAAAAGCTTGGGAGTGGCATTATTGATACGGTCTTTGGCATAGGATACAAAATGCGATGAAGTTACAAACAAAGTTTACTTTTACGCTTGCCCTTGTTTTTGTAGCAGCGCTCGTGTGCATCAACTTTTTAGTTAACCAAACACTCAGTACACTACAAGCACGCACGTTAACCGAAAAAACCGTACAACTGCAACAAACATCTAAACGCTATATTATGCAGTTTAACGAACTTAATGTCACAAGCTCTCTCGTCGAAAGCCACGCCAAACAGCTAACACAAAACCTTAGCAATATGTACCGCCAAAGTGTGGCACTATACACTTTTGATGGGCACGTCTTGCACGAAACTGTACCAGCTACTAGCCAATTATTGCAACAAAACCCGCTTCCACGCAGTGCGCAATTACTCACCCTCGCCCAGCAAAATAAGGCAAGTTATTTGGTGACGGGTAATTATTTAGAGTTTGCCTACCCGATTTATATTTATGGTGAGCCTATTGGCATTTTGCATTTTACAGAAGATTATAGCGAAACTGCTCACTACTACAGTATGTTACATAAGACAGCCGTAGCTATGATTTTAATAATCTTTGCATTAATTTTCGTAGTCATTTTTGTATTAACGCGTCGCATTAGCACACCAATTACCGCGTTATCACAAGTGACTAAGCAGATTGCTAAAGGGCGCTATGACACACCGCTTCCTCTTGCATCGCGTGATGAGGTAGGCGAATTAACAAACGCTATTGATGAGATGCGCGCAACCATTTATACCGAACAACAAAAGCAAACACGCTTTTTTCAACATTTAACGCATGAATTAAAAACACCTATCGCAAGTATTTCGGGCTATGCCCAAATTTTAAGTGACCCTACACTAGAAGACCCCATCTTTCAAGTAAGAGCAGCGGTTGCTATTAAGGACAATGCCGATGATTTACATAGCCTTGTGCAACAATTACTACGCATCACAAAAGCCGAGCTACAAACGCGTACCTTACAACAAGTCGATGTATTAGCGCTTGTCCAAACCTTTACCGATGCAACAGGCTCCCCTCTTTTTATCGAAGGTAATTTGGAGGAGTTACGCATTTTGTTTGGCAACATTATCCGCAATGCACATCTTCATGGTTCAGATGTTGTAGTGACAGTGGATACTGTGGTGACAATTTCCAACGCTGCTCCTCCCATCCCTGAACAAGTGCTAGCCCATATTTTTGAGCCTTTTGTCCATGGTAACGAACCGAGCAGTAATGGGCTAGGCTTGTATATTGCTAAACAAATTATGGATGCCCACAATGGCGCTATTTCGTTTACTTATCAACAAGGACGTGCTGTCGTAACACTCGACTTTGGCAACAAATTGGCAACAACTGTGTGATATTTTGCAACAACCTTTTTATACACTAAAGTTGTGGCATTGAGGAGACAGTTAGTGAAGCTGACTGAGCCCTCTACACTTTTAGGTTTTATCTAGCTTTGAGGGCTAGCTTCTTGCGCTGTTTCGCTCAGTCAACAAAAAGCAAAAAACGCTTTTTTTGCTTGAGCTCCAACATCTTGCGAAGCTTTCGGGCCCTCTACACTTTTAGGTTTAGGAGGAGTTTTTATGAAACGTTTTAGTTGTATTATTTTATCTGTAGCATTACTTAGTGCTTGCAGTACAGAGGAGGCTAAGGAGCCCACAGTTATTACAGAAGATGTTCAGCTTGAGAGCGAGATGATGGATAACTCACTACAGTATGAACAAGGCAAATCTATTCTCTTACCACCTGAAGTAGATACGAATTTTATTCGCGGTGAAACAGCGTTCTTCATTAAGGATGAACAAACATGGAAAATGAACATCCATACGCAAAAACCAACACTCGCAAGTAAGCTACCTGTACGTAATATTTCAACGAGTGGAAAAGTAGGGCTTGCCTATAATAATGAAGATACCGATAGTGTAGAAGTAACTGCTGTTCATTTCGACAAAAATACGACACTCAATCTCGGTATTTTAGACACCTTTAGTTTAACTTTTTTGCAAAATGAATTGATTGGCTCTATTTTATATGACAAAAAAACCGAAAAATCGTCACTCGCAATTGTAGACACGCTGTCTGGTCAACGACTGGAACACGGTTTACCTGCACCCGTAAGTAATCGTATCATTGCCAATAGCTTGAATGAGTATTATGCAGAAGTGAGCGAGCCCTACTTTGCGCATTTCGATAAAAATGGTGACAAAACATTATTGCTTGAAGATGTGACTTTTTTTGATGGCGAGATTTTACCAAATGGTAACATTGTTTTTAATGGAAATGTAAAAGATCAAGTAGGCGTCTTTTATTACAATACAAAAGAACGTAAACTTTCCATTATTGCGGCAGGTGGTACATCCGAAATAGGTCAGTGGGTACCCTTCTTTTCCGTGTCGCCTGATGGCTCATTAATCGCAATTGATCAAACGAGTAAAGTAGATGAAGAGAATGAACGTCACTACCGCAATATTTCTGTAGCTGCTCTTACAGACAACGGGATTGGACATGCTTCGCGCATTGCAACAGATGTCTCTATAAATGGTACAACGTGGCACAATAATACACTTTACATCATTACAGACCCACCAGATGGTAAGGTTGAGTTATTACCCTTCACGTTTTAGCCCTCCCACTTCGTGGTATAAACTACCATGGAGGCGATAAGGATGAATCAACTATATATTAATGGGCAATTTGTGGAGAGTGCTTCAAGCAACACACTCGACGTCCGCAACCCTGTCACAGAACAAGTCATCACAACGATTACATTAGGTACGCCTGAAGATGTGGATACGGCGGTAGCTTATGCGGAAGCCGCGCAAGCAAAATGGGCAAAAGTAAATGCCGTAAAGCGCGCAAAAATCGTACAGCAGCTCGCCGTACAACTCGAACAACATAAACAAGAGCTCGCTCGTATTTATGTCGAAGAACAAGGCAAGCCGTTGAGCGCGGCCATTGGCGAGATTGACAAATCCATCGCCTATATTACGTATATGACGGGCCTTGCCCTGCAAAATAACGGTGAGGTGTTACAATCTGAGGTTAGCGACGAGCTTGTGATTTTAACCAAAAAACCAGTTGGCGTAACGGCTGGCATTATCCCATGGAACGCGCCAATTTTTGTTTTAATGCGTAAATTAATTCCGGCGCTTGTAACGGGCTGTGCGATTGTTATTAAACCAAGCGAAGAAACGCCACTTGGCGCACTGAAAATTGCCGAGTACCTCAACCATACCGACATTCCTAAAGGGTTAGTACACATTATTCCTGGCACAGGTGCAGACGTAGGCGACGCGCTATCTCGCCACCCTAAAATCGCGCTTGTGTCCATTACAGGTAGCACGGGCGCAGGTAAAGCGGTAATGAAGTCCGCTTCGACAAACGTCAAAAAAGTAAACTTAGAGCTTGGCGGCAAAGCACCCGTCATCGTGACAGCTAACGCTTCTATTGCAAAAGCGGTGCGCTACATCGTCAAAGCCCGCATTAACAATAGCGGACAAGTATGCACCTGCCCTGAGCGTGTTTATGTGCACCAAACGATTTATGACGAATTTTTACGCGCCTTAAAAGAAGCCATGGCAGCTGTAGTCGTGGGAGATCCGTATGACAAAGCAACCGAAATGGGCGCTATTATTAACGAAAAACAACTACAAGCCATTGACGACAAAGTACAACAAGCCATTCAAGGCGGTGCAACGCTTGAGCTTGGCGGTAAACGCATGGACCGCGTTGGCTACTTTTATC
>NZ_JPUW01000058.1:0-8109 GCF_000743635.1 Lysinibacillus sp. BF-4
TCCCAGCCTCTTTTTTGATGTTCATTAAAATATATACGGGTTTTTATTTTGGTTAAATCATATTTTTATTATTTTCGACAAATCAGCCATATCTACATTGCCACCTGAAATTACCGCAACAATGTTTTTACCTTCGAATGGTAGCTTATTAAACATGCAAGCTGCAATAACGGTTGCGCTTGAAGGCTCGATCAATTGTTTCATACGTTCTAACACAAAAGTAAAGGCTTCTTTGATTTCTTCCTCTGATACGAGTACAATTTCGTCTACATATTTTTGAACAACCGGGAAGGTACAATCTCCTGGTTGAATGGTGCGTAAGCCATCCGCAATCGTTGTAGTACCTGCAATTGCTGTAATGGCGCCGTTTTGTAGTGATAAGTACGTATCATTTGCACTAACAGGCTCCACGCCAATGACTTTGATTGCGGGGTTGCTTTCTTTAATGGCTGTCGCAATACCTGAAATTAATCCTCCGCCGCCAATCGGTACAATAACAGCGTCTATGTTGTCGAGTTGTTGTAAAATTTCGAGCCCAATCGTGCCTTGCCCTGCCATAATTAATGGGTCATCATACGGTGGAATAAACACGCCATTCTCCGCTTCGGCAATGGCTTTTGCCCGTGGTATACGATCTGAAGACAAATAACCGCATTTTTCGACAGTGCTATTATAACCTTCAATTGCGCCAACCTTACAAGCACTTGCATCCTCAGGTACTACAATTTTTGCTTTAATACCTAAAGCTTGCGCAATATAGGCAACAGCTTGCCCGTGATTACCTGACGAAGCGGCTGTTACATAATTTGCGCCATCTGCTACAGCCTGCGTTACTTTGTTAGCTGCACCCCTAATTTTAAAAGCGCCTGTTTTTTGAAGGTGCTCACTTTTTAAGTAAATCGTATTGCCACAGCGCGCATTTAGCTGACCTGATGTCAATAATGGTGTCGTATGAATATAAGGCGCAATACGTGCTTGCGCTTCAATAATGTTTTGCTTCGTTAACATAGTCATCCCTCCACCGCAAAAATAAAGTCAATTTCGACTGGTGTATCACTTGGTAACTGCGCTACGCCAACTGCGGTGCGTGCATGACGACCCGCTTCGCCAAAAATACGTGTTAATAGCTCACTCGCACTATCTAGTACAATAGATGGTGCCGAAAAAGTCGGTGAAGTTTGGACATAACCTGTCACCTTAAGTACCTTTACGACCTTATCAAGTGAACCAATCTCAGCCTTAAGCGCACTCAAAGCTTTAAGCACACACACCTCAGCAAGCTCTTGTGCCTGCTCCACACTAACAGCTCCCCCAACCTGTCCTGTATAAGGCACTTCGCCGTCCACACGTGGCACTTGACCACTAATATAAGCGACACCGTTATGCACTGTTACAGGTACATAATGAAACAGCGGCTTTGCTGGTGCTGGTAATGTTATCCCTAATTGTTGTAAACGTTGTTCAATCATCCATCCTTCTCCCCTTTTACATTGTAATTGTAAAGCCTTTGTCCCCTTTAATCAGCTGCCAGTTACTTGATAGCATTTGACTAACCTGTACTTGTTGCTCATCAGTAAGTTGAAGCGCCGTAATTGCGCTGTCTGTGACGATAAAATCTGTGCCTTTTTGTAAGGCAAAGCGCTTAGCTAATAAATTAGTTAAACCAGGCATTGTAATATACGAAATGTTATAATCTCCCGCTAGCGCATGAGTGAATGCCGCTTCGTCTGTCGCAAGTTTAGCTAGCTCCTCCATTGGCCACTCACTAATGAGTGTTGCCCACTCTCCTATTTGTTGGTCTTTTACTTGCTGTAAAATCTCCTCGTTACTTAACTCCTCTTGCAAGGCAAGTAGCTCATAGGCTTGTAATAAATTAATCGTTGTCATTGTAAAACACTCCTTATTTTAAGCGACGTTTACGTTCGTCAAGTACCCATTTACGAGCATAGCCGAAGCGCTCAATCGCATCTTGAACATCTTCTATTTGTGCGCGTTGTATAACAGCATAGCGCAAATCTGTTGCACGCACTGTAAAGCCCACGTCTTGTGAAATGGTCTGAAAAATACGCTCTACCGTTTTAACAGTAATGGGTTTACCTTGTACATTGGCATCACTTTGCCAAATATACGAAGAATCCGTCGTGCGCTCCAATTCAAACTCGGCCATTAGCATTAAATAATCCGCAGGGACCTCAAGATCACGATAACTTTTACCCCGTAAAAGACGTACCTTTTGCTCATCATGTCGTAAATGTTGCCATTGCATACGCACAAGCTCTGCTGGCTTACAACCTAATGTTAAAAAAGTAGTAACAATTAGTTGATTACGACGTGCGATACGGTAGCGCTCATCTGTATCTGCATACGCAAGGTAATGATCCCAAACACGCGCAATACGTTTGAGTTGGTCATCACTTAGTGCGGCAATTTCCTTTTTGGGTACTGTTTTTGGCACTAATATACTGAGGTATGCCTCACTCGTAATCCATTCACGTAGTAGTGCAAAATGTGAGAAGCGGCGTAAACACGCTACTTTTCGGTTATAGCTTGTTTCTTTTTCGTAGGCTTCGTCTAGATGGTTGATGTACGTATATAAAAAGTCATTATACGTCGCTGCCTCAAAGGTTAGCTCGTGTTCTTTAGCGAAAGCAACGCACTGTCTAGCATCAATTGCGTATTGCTTTTGTGTAGATTCGCTCATATTTAATTGGCGTAAATGAATTAAAAATGCATCCCAAGCTTGTTGAAAGCTCACCATATCGTCACCTTCCTTACGTTATAGTTTGTCGGATAATAGTATAGCAAATATTGTGAGAAAAATGAAATAGTTTGTCTTGAAACGTTAAAAGCGGCATAAGTGAAGCAAAATTTTTACGGTAAATCTGTTACACTGTTATATAATAGAAGGAAGGGAGTTTTATTCATGCAAGTTAAAACGTTACACTTAGAGGCAGAGGAAGCAAAAATTATTTATCAGGAGACGGCGGGCTTAGCCATTATTACCATTTCTCGACCACAGGCGAAAAACGCATTAACCGCAAATATGTGGGCACAACTACGTACCATTGCACTGCAAGTGTTAGACAACCCTAAAAATAAAGTATTACTCATTCGTGGTAAAGGCGAAAACTTTACAGCAGGCTCTGATATTAAGGAGTTTAACGCGATTTCATTAGATAAGGCGGAAGAAGCGTTTGTGCATATGGAACGCACGATTTCGACAATTGAACGCCTACCTATCCCAACGATTGGCGTAATTAATGGTCCTGCGATGGGTGCAGGCTTAGAGTTAGCACTAGCTTGTGACATCCGCATTGGCTCTGAAAAAGCAAAAATGGGCATCCCAGTGGGCAAGCTCGGCATTACGCTAAATAATAAATTTGCGCAACGCTTAGTACAGCTAATTGGCCCTTCAGCAACCAAGGATTTTGTTTTTACGGGGCGTATGTATAAAGCGGAAGAAGCCTTTCGTGCAGGTATGTTAAATTATGTAGTAGCGGAAAAGGATTTACAAAAATATATGATTCGTATGGGGAAATTAGTAGCGGGTATGTCACCTGACTCTCTGTTAGCTGTAAAGCAATCTGTGCAAGAGTGTGTAGACAGTGTACCTAAATTATGGGAAGGCTCGACACCATTTGTCGGTAATGATTTTACAGAAGGCTGTGCAGCTTTTGTAGAAAAACGCCAACCTAACTTCACACGTAACAATTAAAAAAACAGGTGGGCTTATGCCCATCCTGTTTTATTTTTCTTCTAATTGAATTTGTGATTGTTGTTGCTCTTGCTCAGCAATAATCGCATAATCACGGTCACCTAACGTGTCGCCTTGTGCGCGGTCACGCTTTAGCTCTTTTGTACCTGTTGTAATATCATCAAGCGGCGTGTAACTTTGGTTAACCTTATCGCCCTTTACTAAATTAATGACTACGCGCACGATTGCCCATAGTAAGGCAAGTGGTAATAATAAAACCCCAATAATACGAATCATCATAGCACCTCTTTATTTTACTTCCATTATACCATAATAATGGTCTTTTTTACCGCGCAACTACTACAAACTAAAAAGTCTCCTTACAAGAAGGAGACTACGCGTTATTCTTTATCCCAATAGGCAGTGTTTTTTAAGCCCGGGATGTTTTTAGCAATAAAGACAGGATCCTGTCCTTTTGTTTTTTGACGAATATAATCGACAAGTGCCGCATACGCATACTTTGCCAAGTATAAAATCGCCACAAAGTTCGTCATGACCATTAGCGCCATAAATAAATCCGCTAAGCCCCAAACGAGTTTTAAACTTGCGACAGAACCAAACGTAATCATAGCTACTGCTGCACAGCGATAAATAAATACAGCTGTTTTGCTTTTTTTAATAAATTCAATATTTGTTTCACCGTAATAATAGTTACCAAGCAGTGAACTAAAAGCAAATAAGAAAATTAACACGGCAAGGAAGCTATTTGCCCAAGGCCCAATTTGTGAGCTTAGGGCCGCTTGAGTAAGCTCGATGCCTTTTAAATCCGTTGTTTCGTGTACGCCAGAGCATAGTACAATAAATGCAGTTGATGTACAAATTAAAAAAGTATCGACAAATACGCCAAGTGCCTGAATTAAACCTTGCTTAACAGGATGCGATACATCGGCTGTTGCCGCGGCATTTGGTGAGCTACCAATACCCGCTTCAGTCGCAAATAACCCACGCTGAATACCAAACTTCATGGCAGCACCAATACCGCCACCAATCACTTGGTCCATACCAAAAGCACCTTTTACAATGCTGAGTAATACTTCAGGCATAACTGTAATATTTGTGATAACAATAAATAAAGCTACTACAATATAAACAATAGCCATTGGCGGTACAATTAACGACGAAATCGTAGCAATACTACGAATACCCCCGAAAATAATTACCGCAACAAGCCCTGCTAATATAAGTCCCATTACCATACGGTCAATCGAAAAGGCATTTTCAAATGCGATAGTTACCGTGTTGGCCTGCACTGAGTTAAAAATCAAACCATACGTCACGGTAATTAATAAAGAAAACCAAATGCCCATGCCTCGGCTATTCATGCCGCGCTCCATATAGTACGCTGGGCCACCGCGGAACGAACCGCCATCTGGCACTTTATAAATTTGTGCAAGTGTACATTCAATAAAACTTGTGGCAGCACCAATGAGTGCAATCATCCACATCCAAAAAATCGCGCCAGGGCCACCGTAATAAATCGCGATAGCTACCCCCGCTAAGTTACCAATACCAATACGTGCCGCAGCACTAATGCAAAACGCCTTAAATGGTGAGATGCTATCCTTATTACTTTTTTTGCGGTCAAAACCTTTCGTAATTAAGCGCATCATTTCGCCAAATAAACGAAACTGCACGAGCTTTAACTTATACGAAAAGTACAAGCCTACGCCCATTAATAAAATGAGTAGCAAATAGCTCCAAAGGAAATCATTAATGGCGGCTACAGCATTGTTAAACGTCTCTACCATGTTGTGCACTTCCTTTTTCTAGAATACTAAAAAGTATAAAGGAGTGCGTGCGATTTCGCTATTTATTCGTGGTATTTCGATGTTTTTTTGTACAAAGTCGAGAAAATTACAACGTCTTTGTATAATGCTGCATCATATCTGCTATCATCCCGACTTTTTTTATACAGTGCCTTTGCTGGTGCATTAGTGGGCATTGTTTCAAGCGTGACGTAGCATGCACCTTGTGCTTTAGCAAAGCGAAAAACTTCTTGTAAGAGTTGTTCACCTAAGCCTTTATTGCGGTACGCGGCAGTCATATACATGTCATTTAAGATAAAAGCCTTTTGACACTGCAAAGACGAAAACACAGGATACAGTTGCACAAAGCCGATGGACATACCACCGTCCTTCATGACAAGTGCTACTGACTCACCTTGTGTAATACGGTCATGCAAAAATTGGCGCGCGGCCTCCGTTGGTACTTGGTCATAAAAAGCGCGGTAAGCTTCAAATAATAACTCAATTTCTTGTGGGTCCGTTACTTGATTAATTGTAATCATTCGATTTTCCCTACTTTACAGTTAATGGTGTCTGCAGTAAAGCCAAAAGTCGTAAGCATGGCTTGCTGTAGTTTTTGCTGAAGTGCGGTAATATCTGCAGGCAAGTTATAGCGTACAGGTGCTTGGTAGATGAGTTTTAGCTCTACAACAAACTCACTCGTTGTTAGCACTTTAAGCTGCTCTACTCTCGCAATATGCGGGTGGTTTTCGGCAATATAGCGCACAAGTTGTGGGTATACACGCTTATGTACATTGACCGTTTGTTGATGAAAGTCAGGATGAACGATTGTTGTTTCGCCGATTTTAACGCGCTTTGGCGAAAAAATATCCCATCCTTTTTTAATCAACTTTTTAAAGAAGTTTTGGCTCACTTGGTCAGAGGATACGGGCATAACATGCTTACCTTCTGTTTCACGTACAAATTTGGCACGGCGGATTTCATTTTCACTACGGATGTCTGTTACATAAAAGTAGCGATCAATCTCCCCAAGCTCAAGCGCTTGCGCAATGGTACGCGTCATTTTATCAGACGTACCAATGACTAAAATGCTGTCCACCTCATATTTAGCAAGTGCAGCTTTCACTTCCTCGGCATGTGCGCGCTCATTAAAAATAGCGCGGCGTACGGCAGTAACCGTGTTTTTTTCGAATTTAGCAGACGTGCCTGCGACGCGTTTACCTCGCACAATAAGTAGCCCGTCATCAATCATGGCGTCGAGTTTATGCGTATGAGCAAACGCTACTGCGCTCGTGCTTTTGCCTGTGCCACTTGCGCCACTTAATGAATATACTTTCATTGACTAAACTCCTTTTTCACATAAAGTTGTTATGCTATAATAATACAATACTTCGGATAAATTGTCCGAAAATTTAAGTAAGGAGTGTCAGCTTTTGAATATTGAACCAGCAAAGCGCATGGCTTTATTCGCACCATCTATTTTTAGCGATTTAAAAGACTTTGCCAACCAACAAAAGGCGAACGGAACAGACTTAATTGATTTAAGTCTAGGTAGCCCAGATATCCCGCCACACGAAGACATTAGAAATTTACTATCGGAAGAAAGCGCACTAGCCACTTCTTACGGTTATACGCTAACAGGCACACAGCACTTTTACGAAGCGGTTGCACGTTACTATAAGCGCCGCAGTAATGTCACACTAGACCCTACAACTGAGATTGTTCAAACCATGGGCTCTCAAGAAGGCTTAGTTCATTTACCAATGGCCTTTTGCGATCCAGGTGATGTAATTTTAACAACGAACCCTGCGTATGTTGCGTATGATTCGGGCATTCATGCCTCTGGCGCAACACCCTACTATATGCCTCTTACTAAAGAAAATGATTACTTACCAGATTTAGACGCTGTCCCTGAAACCATCGCTCAGCGCGCCAAGCTACTCATTTTAAATTTACCAGGTAACCCTGTCCCTGCGATGCCATCTATCGCATACTTTACTAAAGTCGTTGCCTTCGCAAAAAAATATAGTATTATGGTACTGCATGATGCGGCTTACTCTGAGTTTTACTTTAAGGGAGATGCACCACTTAGCTTCCTACAAGTTGAGGGCGCAATGGATGTCGGTATGGAAATTAACTCCCTATCTAAAAGCTTTAGCCTTGCAGGTACACGCATTGCCTATATTGCAGGTAACGCCGAAATGATTTCGATTATTCGCAATTTTAAATCAAATATGGACTTTGGTATCTTCCAACCGATCCAAAATGCGGCAGCCTATGCCCTAGACCACGCAGAGCCAATTACAGATAATTTACGCGCTGTATTTTCGGAGCGTCATAAAGTATTAATGCAAGGTTTAGAGCAAATTGGCTGGGAAGTTGCCCCGTCACAAGGTGGCATGTTTGTATGGGCAAAATACCCGTATGACAAGGATTGCACTGATTTCGCCTTTGAATTAATCGAAAAACTTGGCGTCGTTACTGTACCAGGTACAGTATTTGGTACAGCAGGCGAAGGCTTTTTACGTCTAGCACTTGTGCAACCAAAAGAACGTCTACAACAAGCCGTTGCACGTTTAGCAACCCTATAAATCAACAAAGAGGCTGGGA
>NZ_JPUW01000059.1:0-7144 GCF_000743635.1 Lysinibacillus sp. BF-4
TTTATACGCTTACGGATTTTTTTGTGGGCATAATAGTATAAAACGCAAAACTTAACAAAATAATACCCGTTAAAATAAAGCTACCTGTTAAGCTTAAATCTAAAATACCAAGCGTAATAGAGCCTGCAACAACACCAATGGAGAAGAACGCATAAAAATAACCATACGCCTTACCACGTACTTCAGGTGTAGTTGAATCAATTAATAATGAATTAAGTGAAGGGAATAGTAACCCAAAACCAATACCATATACAATCATAGCGACATATAAAAGCCCTTGGTCATTGGCCTGACTAATTAAAATTTGACTTACCCCCATGCATGCAATCCCAATAGCTACTGTAATTAATGGTGCAACACGGTCAAAAATGCGATTAACTGGCGTAATAAATACTAACACTGCCACAATCCCAAACGTACTAAGTAATGTACCTGCTAAGCGAGAGTCATAACCAAGCGTTTGTGCCTGCAATGGTAATAAATAAGCAATAACACCTTGCGAAAACATTAAAAAGAAAGCACCACTAAATGCTTTAACAGTATTGCGATTTTTAAAAAAGGCACGAATTGGTGGCTCATTTTTAGTTAGCGTATCTTTTTTAGGGCGTGTAATAGTTGTTTGACGTAAAACAACTAAAGCGATAATTGCTAAAATTAGCATTGCTACGGCAGTAATAGTAAAAACAAAAGGCACACTAATACGATTAGCTAAAATACCACTAAAAGCAGGTCCTGTAATTGCTGCAATCCCAACAAATGCGCCAGAAATGGCACTGTTCTTACCACGTTTTTCATTAGCTGTATCATTAGCTAAATAGGTAAAGGCAGCAGGAACAATAAAGCCTGCCACTAAGCCATGCACAAAACGAATGACTAATAAAACATATGGGCCAGATGCTACATTATAAAGAAAAAGCGCAATACTGGTGGTAAATAATCCAACAACTAAAATACGGAACGGCCCTTTTTTGTCCGTTAAAATACCCGATACAATATTACCAAAAGTATTAGAAAGTGAATACATACCTACAGCTAAGCCTGTTAAAAATGAAGTTGCGCCTAAAGAGTCAGCGAATGTACTAATAACAGGAAGTTGGGTAAATAAATCAAAAAACGAGAAAAAGATAATCGCATAAATAAAAAGTTTCATAGTGCCTCCATGTAATGAGATATATTCTCATTATTATAGCACTAATTGAAAATAATAAAAAAGAGCCGTTTCTCAACATTTGAGAAACGGCTACGTACTTATTTTTTCATTGTTTTGTTTTTGCCAAGATTTACGTGCCAAGAAAGTGCCTCGTCAAGTAAATGTGGTGTTTGGTGACCACCTGTTGCTTCGAAAGCACGGTTGTAGTAGTCCCATAATTGTTCTTTATACTCTGGGTGAGCACAGTTTTCGATGATTAGTGGAACACGCTCTTTTGGAGATAGCCCACGTAAGTCAGCAATACCTTGCTCAGTAACGATTACGTCTACATCATGTTCTGTATGGTCTACGTGAGATACCATTGGTACGATTGACGAAATGTCTCCACCTTTAGCGTAAGACTTCGTTACGAAGATGCCTAAGCGCGCGTTACGTGCGAAGTCACCTGAACCACCAATACCGTTCATCATACGTGTACCCGATACGTGTGTAGAGTTTACGTTACCGTAAATATCTAACTCAAGCGCTGTATTGATTGAGATTAGTCCCAAACGACGGATAAGCTCAGGGTGGTTAGAGATTTCTTGAGGACGTAGGCAAATTTTATCTGCATATTTCTCAAGGTTACCATATACTTTTTCTTGTAATTCTTTTGTTAGTGTAATTGAAGTTGCAGCAGCAAATTTAACTTTACCAGCGTCGATTAAGTTAAATACAGCATCTTGTAATACTTCAGAAGCTACTACTAAATCTTCAAAGTCAGAGTTAGCAAAACCATCTAATACAGCGTTTGCTACAGAGCCTACACCTGATTGTAGCGGCATAAGTTGCTTAGTTAAGCGACCAGCGTCAATTTCAGATTGGAAGAACTCTAGTAAAAGGTCAGCCATTTTTTGTGTTTCCTCATCTGGAGGAACGATTAATGAAGGCGCATCTGGCTCTTCAGAAACTACGATAGCTTTGATTTTGTTAACGTCTACTTTAATACCAACATCACCGATACGTTGTGTAGCATCAGTCATCGGAATTGCTTCACGCTTGCCTTGTTCTGCAGGCACATAAACATCATGAATACCGATCATTGCTTCTGGGTGAGAAATATTTAATTCAACAATAATGTTTTCTGCATACTCAGCAAAGATTGGTGAGTTACCTACAGAAGTTGTTGGAATGATAAAACCATCTTCAGTAATAGCTACTGCTTCGATGATTGCATATTTAATTGGTCCGATGATACCTTGACGTACTAACTCAGCATTGTGAGAAAGGTGAGCATCGACATATTTAATTTTATCAGCATTAATCATGTTACGAATACCTGGGTCAGCTTGGAAAGGTCCACGCTTACTAATAACACCAGCTTCAGCTAAGAAATTGTCTACCTCTGGTCCTAATGAAGCACCTGTGTAAACCTCAATTTGTAGTTTTTCGTTTTTAGCACGCTCAACTAAAGCCATAGGAACAACCTTTGCATCCCCCGCGCGTGTAAACCCGCTCATACCTACTACGTCACCGTCTGTAAATAACGCTGCCGCCTCTTGAGCTGAAATAATTTTAGACTCAAGTTCTTTCATACCTAATCGTTTTTGTAAAGTTGCATCCATTGTAAAAATCCTCCCCTAAAAGTTTTTTGTGTATGGAATGATGTTAAAAACAGCCTACAATTTTGTAAGAATTTTCTGTTTATTAACCATGAACTCACATAGTTCCTTAAACTATATTATCACCAAATTGTCACATTTACTTTAAGTATAGCATGAAAGTGCTTAAAAAAAGTAAAAACGAGCTTTTTGACGTTTAACCGACAAGTTAAGCGTTTTAAAGTAGATAACTATAAGAAATCCCCTCCACAATGATATCGTGTAGGGGCTTAAATGATTAGAAGCCTAGTGAGCGACGGAAATAACTTGCATAACGTTGGCTTACTGGAATACGTGTATTATCTTTCATAATTAATAAAAATGTTGAGTGAGAGTCTGGTTGAATCTCTTCAATATAGTCAATATTAACAATATACGAACGGTGACAGCGAATGAATGAATCAGGCGCTAAGAACAGTTCAAGGTCGCTTAAGTTAAGACGGTGATAGCCTTCTCGGTTCATCGTTTTAACAAATGTTTTACGTAATTGTGTTTCTAGGTAAATTACTTGGTCGTGTTTGATTGGGTACCAGCAGTCATCAATTTTTACGGTAATATAGTTCGTTAAGAACGGAGATGGCTTTTGTGGGAAGATAGCTGTGATTGCGCCCTTTGTTTCGCCCTCATCAATTAAAGGGATACTCATACCAAAATAAGATACACCGAAAACATCTGGCTCAATATAAGAGTTGATTTTTTGACCGTAGCTCATTGCTTTATGTGCAGCAGAGCCTTCTTTAACAGGGTCGCCTGGCTTAATTTTTAAATCTACTTTCTTACTCGGTTGATAATATACATACTCGTCAGAGTTTGAAATAGCGATTGACGTATTTTCAGGGAAGAATTCCTTGATGACGTCCATGATTTCTTCAATTTGTTTAGGATCCAATGTTAACACCTCGTTAGTATTCTTTTAATAAAGAAAATGATTACTATCTATTTTACTACAAATAGTAAAAATTAAAATAGAGAAGATTGCGTAATAAGTAACTTAAAATGTGTCTAAAGAGTGAACTTCACTTTTTTAACACAACTTACCCGTACGATTAAGAGTGAAAAGCGCAGTACCCGGAATATATGGATAAGAAAGGAAAAGAAAGGAAACAGAATTTTCAAGTCATTATAGTGCTAAATGTCCAATTAACATAACTAAAATAAGAAAAAATGTAAGTTTCATACTGAAAGATTGTATCATAGCTGAAAAAAGATAGCGATAAACTCATGTTATACTGTAAATGTTAGAAATAAATTCTCGAGAAACGCTCTCGAAAAATACAATATATGTTAGAATAATAATATAATTAAAATCAATAAAGGTCCTAATGTCCGACGACGAGTACTAAAAGCCTATAATACAATAAATGTATTGATTGCAACTTAATAACTATGTTACGATTTTACTGGACTAAAGAAATAAATTTTACTTTTATTTAATCTATTTTATTACCATACATAATCAAGGTTACAACATCCGCGTAATTGTTAGAGAACTTATAAGTAAGAAAGTAGAGGATAACTATGGAGAAAAAACATAATTCAATAGCCGAAGCGATTTCGAAAACTTATTTTCAAGAAGTAGATGTCGTGGGTGATTTCCCAAAAGTGGATCGTTTCTTTGAACTAGAAACAAAGCTATTACATCAAGTATATAATTTGGAGGAAACCAATGCGAAAGTTACCATGGCTGAAATCATTGGTATCTTAACGGAGCGCTTTGGTAAGGAAGCAATCAAAGGGATGAGCACATATTTCATAGTGTTATCATCTATAATTGCACGCAAGCTATTAGACAATCAAGTACCTGCCAAAAAGGCTTTTGCTTTTAATATTGCCTGTACAGAAGTGATTTCGAATATGAGTGATGCGAGCTTTTTACAAGTAGCAGATGAGTTAATTGAGTTTTATATTGACTTTATTGCAGATCGTAAGCAGCCTACATATCGTCATCAGACTGTGAATAAAGTAATCATGTACATAAACGATGAACTTGAAAGCAACTTAACTGTTGAAAATATTGCTAAGCATTTCCATATTAGTACAAGTCATCTCTCACGTATTTTTAGAGAGCATGTTGGGATTACACTAGTTGAGTATTTAAATATTCGTCGTGTAGAAGAATCGCAGTATTATTTACGTCATACAACCAAGAGTATTACAGCGATTTCTAATCAATTTCATTTTTGTAACCAAAGCTACTTTACACGTATTTTTAAAAAGTATGCAGGTGTTACACCGAAGCACTTCCGAGACAAACCTAATTATCCGTTTTATCGTTTTGAGTTAAATGAACTAGCGCAAGAAGTTGTATATTAATAAAGCGAGGCGTATCGCCTCGTTTTTTTGTTCGACAAACTTTACAATTAAGCTGAGGAGGTAATGGCATGCGTAGTAGAAGAGCAAAAGAGAAACGAAAAAAATGGACGTATAGTGTTATAGCGACTATTGTAGGGTTGTTGCTGATTGGTAGTATAGTTGTTGTGATATGGCAAAAAAATAAAGTAGTTGAGCCTAACGCTGAGACAGTGAATGAGCAACCAACAGAAGTGCTAGAACCAGCACCACCTGAAGAAATTAAACAAGAGCCTGAGGTATTAGATGACAATGGTTATGTGGAGGGGCAAGAGCTACCAACAGAGCCAACCTATATTAAAGATATTTTAATTGCGAGCAAACGTTACCCATTACCTAAAACATTTGCACCAGGTGAACAGCCTGAGGCACGTAAGGCGATGGATGAGTTAATTGCTGCAGCTAAACAACAAGGTTTTACACTAACTGCTTTTAGTGGTTATCGTTCTTACGATTACCAAACAACGCTTTATAATAATTATGTAGCACGTGATGGTAAGGATGCAGCAGACCGCTATAGTGCACGCCCGGGTTATTCAGAGCATCAAACTGGATTAGTATATGACGTTGGCGAAGTAGGTAAAGAGGATATTTGGTTAACAGAGCAATTTGGTGAGAGCGAGGCAGGCATTTGGATTCGCGATAATGCACATAAATATGGCTTTATTATGCGCTATCCAAAAGGTAAAGAAGATATTACAGGTTATATGTACGAGTCTTGGCATTTTAGATATGTTGGCGAAGATGTAGCAACTAAAATCGTTAAAGCTAACAGCACACTAGAAGAATATTTGGAGATTAAATAACAAACGACGTTGCTAGTAAAATAGCAACGTCGTTTTTATTTACCAAGATTGTAATCCCAGATGCTGTTCTACAAATGAAGTGTCCCAGCCCATTTGGTTGCCAAACATTTCGAGTGGCACTACACGAAAGGCTGGCGAATCTGCAGCCCCGTTATAAACATCACGTGTAACAGTTGTAGGGAAAAAGTTAGCTGCTGTAGTTTCAATGGTGCTTTTTTCGCCTGTAACCGTTTTACGAATGTTAATGCGCCCAATCCCTCCGACATTAGTAGCTGCCCAAGGCTGTGCAGAATAAAAATTACCTAGAGAATAAAAGACGGGCTTATCATTAATCCATTCAAATGGTTGCAAGACATGTGGATGATGACCAAAAATGGCATCTGCCCCTCCGTCGAAGAAGGTAGTAGCGAGTTGACGTTGATAGTCATTATTATCTGTATTATATTCTTCACCCCAGTGCAGTGATAGCACAATGAAGTCAACTTGCGAACGAAGGGCCTTAATATCTTTTAATACCTGCTCCTCCTCTAAATAGGATACAAGGTAACTTTTATTATCAGGATGCGCTGTACCGAACGTATTAGTACCATACGTGTAAGCTAGTATACCAACTGAAATATCATTAATATGCATAATGCGGGCTTGTTGTTTATCTTCCTCAGAAGAAAATGCACCAGCATACGGCATATTATATTGCTTTAAGTTTTCGATGCTAAGCAGTACCTGATTTTCGCCTTTATCTAATGTATGGTTATTAGCTATCGTTACAAAGTCCACACCATTGAGTTGTAAATCACGGATGATATGTGGTGGACTATTGAATGATGGGTATGTGCTTAGTCCAAGTGTATCGCCAGCAGGCATAGACTCTTGGTTAGCTATCAGCATATCAATGCCTTCCATTTGTTCTTTAACGTTTTCAAAAGCGAAATTAAAGTCGGGATATGTATAAATAGGATAATGTAATAAAATATCCCCAATCATGCCTAATGTTGCTTCAGAAGTTGTAGTGACAAGTTCTTCGTCAACAATCTTTTTACTAGTAGTAGGTGGTTGTGTTGGCGTAGGCTCCTTTGCACGGATTTGTGAGTACGCCATTGAAGTGGTGAAGAAAGCAATGATAAATAATAGTAAAACAAATATCCATGTAAAGCGAGGCTTGAGTTTCAACAAAATCTCTCCTAAATTATAGTTATTAT
>NZ_JPUW01000060.1:0-6627 GCF_000743635.1 Lysinibacillus sp. BF-4
CTTTGGGGACATAAACAAAACGAGAAAACGTTGATGTAACAGCGTTTTCTCGTTTTTTATGGAACATTGTTTATACGTGATTTTATGCACTTTTGTTAAAAGTCAGTGCCAGCAACGTTTACGCTTATTTTTGTATTGGCTGCGTTTGTTACGATGTTATATAAAATCCTGCATATTTTTATCGATTTAAAGTCAAACTTTTATGCTATGCTTTCATATAGAAACGATATTTTGAAAAATATGGTGCAAGTATGAAGAGAGTTTTTTAATCAAAATATTGTATACCAAATTGAATGGAGGAACGATCCATGCAATCCATTTTAATTGTTGAAGATGATATTTATATAAGCGATATGGTGGCAAATCGTTTACAGCGGGAAGGCTTTCATGTCTTAAAGGCTTTTTCTGGAACAGAGGCATTGCTCGTTTTGGCATCGCAGCAACCTGATTTGATTTTACTAGACCTTATGCTACCCGGTCTCTCAGGTGAAGAAGTATTACCTAAAATTCAACAAACGCCAGTTATTATTATGAGTGCCAAAGCAGAAGTAAATGAAAAGGTTCAGTTACTGCTAAACGGAGCTGCAGATTATGTGACAAAGCCTTTCAATTTAGAAGAGCTTGTTGCGCGTATAAGGGTTCAACTACGAAAGGCACAACAAACAGAACAGCAGCAGCTACTTACCTATTCTGATATTACAATGGATACCATTTCTCATGTAGTGACCGTCCATGAACAGCCTATAAAGCTCACTAGAACAGAGTATGCAATTTTAAAATGCTTGCTTCAACATCCAAAGCAAGTTGTCACAAAGTCGCAAATCCTACATGTTATTTCAAGTGATACGCCCGATTGCACAGAATCAACATTGAAAGTACATATGAGCAATATTCGGATTAAATTGCGTGAAGCGACTGGCAAGGACTATATACAAGCAATTTGGGGTATCGGCTTTAAATTTGAAAACAATTAAATCTATACGATTTCTTTACCATTTTCTTAACCGTTTTCTTTACACTTTTTTGCTATCCTTTGGGCACATCAAAGGAGGTTGTAATATGGACTATGTATTACAAGTACAAGGTTTAACAAAAAAGTATCATCAAAATACGGTCATTAACGATTTACATATGAGCGTGCCAAAGGGAGCTATTTACGGCTTTGTAGGTAAAAATGGTGCCGGTAAAACAACGCTTATTCGGCTCATTTGTGGTTTACAAGAGCCAACAGCTGGGGCGTATACGTTATATGGCACAAATCATCATGAAAGCGATATTTCAACGATGCGTCGCCGTATAGGTGCAGTCATTGAAGGGCCTTCTATTTATATGAATATGACAGCTGAGGACAATTTAAAGGTGCAGTATCGTGTGCTCGGACTCCCCTCTTTTGATGGGATTCCAACGTTACTTCGATTAGTCGGCCTCGAGCATACCGGCAAGAAAAAGGCGAAGCACTTTTCACTCGGTATGCGACAACGATTAGGCATTGCTGTTGCACTATGCGGAGACCCTGATTTTTTAGTACTCGACGAACCGATGAACGGACTTGATCCAAAGGGTATTATCGAAATGCGCGAGCTCATCTTAAAATTAAATCGTGAGCAGCAAATAACGATACTCATTTCAAGCCATATATTAGATGAATTAGCACGTGTAGCAACGCACTATGGCTTTATTGATAACGGTAAAATGATTCAAGAAATTAGTAGCACCGAGTTAGAAAAAGTATTCCGTAAATGTACCCGTATAAAAGTGTCGAATATGGGTGTGCTAACACGTGTACTCGATTCTATGCAACAGGAATATACGGTTGTTTCTGAAGAAGCTGTAAATGTGTTTGGTGAGGTACACATTACCCCACTTGTTTTAAGACTTGCGAACGAACATTGCAATGTGCTGTCTATACATGAGCTCGATGAAAGTTTAGAACACTACTACTTAAACATTGTAGGAGGTGCTAAACATGCTTAACGTCATACGAGCAGAGCTATTTCGCTCTAAAAAAAGCAAATTATTTTGGTTAATACTCACTGCCATTTTCATAAATGGGGGCGTTTATGGTATGTCCGTTGCAACGAGTGAACTATTTGACGATATATTCATTATGCCTTTATTTATTCTACTTGCCGCCTACTTCTCACTGATGATTGGTAGAGAATACGCAGACGGTACGATTCGTAATAAAGTCATTGCTGGTAAAACAAAGGCCACGATTTACTTTGCACAAATCACGCTTAGTTTGATAACTAGCACAATTTTTATCGGTGCATTTTTCATTCCATTTATCGTGATTGCGAGTACAACAATGGCTGCAAATATTCCACTAGCAGTCATACTATCTAGTAGTGTTGGCTTTATAATGAGTATCTTTGTTTGGAGCATTTTGTTTACCGTTGTCAGTATACTGATTTCATCACGTGAAATTGCAGCAATCATTAATTTCATCCTGTTCTTTGCTATCATGATTGGCGCTTATCAAATTAACCATTCGTTAGGGCAACAGGAATATATAGGTACCATTACGTCCGAATTACCGGAGCAAATGACGCCAGAGGAAGTCAAACAAGCAGTGGACGGCACATTTGAAGGTAGCTATTATACAGAACAGAATGATGATGGTGCACTTATCTATTTAAAGTTGATTCAATCTGGAGAGGAAATACTAAACCCTCGATATATTGATGAGCCATTGCGCACAATACTGCAACCGCTTGAGTATTTATTGCCATATGGGCAATTGAATGCTTATATATCAACGCTAACTAGCTATATGTATGCTGGTAGCGAGGAAGATGTTCCGTTCCATTTATTCCCGCTCTATTCTCTTTGTATGTTAGCTGTATTAATTGCAATCGGCTTCATCGCATTTCGTAAAAAAGACTTAAGTTAAAGGTAGGTGAGCAAGATGCTTCTTTGGATTTGCTGTGGCGTTTTATTGCTGATTGTCCTCTTTCTTGGGACCAGACTTTTCATGCTTCGAAGAGGGATTAATGAATTTCAGGAGGATTTGAAGAAGCATCTTGCGCATGAAACGAATACGCTTCTTTCAACCTCTACAACAGATCGACAAATTCAACTCTTAGCGGCGGAAATGAATATTCACCTCCGTGAGCTACGCGAAAAAAGAAGACGTTATGAAAACGGGGATCAGGAATTGAAAGATGCAGTTACAAATATCTCTCATGATTTACGCACACCACTAACAGCTATTTCCGGCTACCTTGAACTACTCGAACAAGAGGAAAAATCGGCAGCAGCTACGCAATATTTAAACACTATTAAAAATCGTACCGAGGCAATGAAGGGGTTAATCGAGCAATTATTCCACTACTCGATGATTACATCATCAACGGAAAAACCGAATATGACAGTTGTCTCCTTAAATGCTGTATTAGAAGAAAGTATCTCGATATATTACAGTGCACTTGTTGAAAAAAATATCGAACCCATCATCACGATACCAGAGGAGCCAATTAAACTTTTTGGAGATCAACAAATTTTACATCGAATTTTCGATAATTTACTGAGCAATGCGATTAAATATAGCGATGGTGATTTGCACATTACCCTTTCACCTAACGGAACTATTTCATTCATGAATACCGCTTCATCTTTAACGACGATTGAGGTTGAAAAATTATTTAATCGATTTTATACGGTTGATTCCGCAAGATATTCCACTGGTCTTGGTCTATCCATTGTCGAAAACTTAGTTGAGCAACTAAGAGGCAAAATATCTATAGCATTTCACGATAATCAACTGACAATTGCATTATCATTCCCTAACTTAATAAAAGTAAATGAAAGGAGCCCTTCATATATCACGTATTGGAGCACGTTATGAACCCCATTCATTTCGCAGATTTAAAGAAAATAAGAAATATGCCATCCTTGTAACATATTTAATGACATGAAGTCAGGACTTAATTGACCAGGCAATTGAAATTCATGATCGGCAAATGATGATTTTACAATCAAAAGGTCGTAAAACGCAAGAAGAAATGCAAAAGGAAAATGGAAAAGCAGTTAATGAAAAAGTGGTTCATTTTGCGGATATTGGGGCTGCCCTTATTCAAACACGGGATAAAGGACTTGATCCATTTAGCACCATTGAAAAGGTAATGCCATGGGATAAAATCGTTACTTCTGTTGAAGAAGCTAAAAAACTAGCACGGCCAATGGATTATGATTACCTTGATTTGCTAGAAAACAGATTTACTTATCTCAGAAAGTATACCCCTGCTCTTCTTAAATCCTTAGAATTTCGTTCTACAAAAGCAGCTGAACCATTATTACATGCATTAAAAACGTTGAACGAGATGAATGAATCAGGAAAAAGAAAAGTGCCAGATGGGGCTCCATTAGATTTTATCCCAAAACGATGGGAAAAACATATGTATGATGAGGAAGGAACAATTAATCGCCATTATTATGAAATGGCTGCTCTAACAGGGGTCCCGTCAGAAAAATGCGGATTTACAACGTTAAGGAAAAACGCAAACAAAACAAGAGCATGCCCAATATTAACTGTTGGGCTGCTCTTGTTTTAAATAGCGATAAAGTGTAGCACAACTAATCCCTGTCATTTCAACAATTTCACTCACACTATACTGTTCAGATTTATATAAATTGATGGCTTTTTTCAGTTCACGTTCATTCACTTTTGGACGCCCACCTTGACGCCCTCTTGCTCTAGCACTGGTTAGCCCTTCCTTGGTTCGCTGGACAATTAAATCACGTTCAAACTGGCTGAATGCTTGGAACACCGTCATCATTAATTTCCCTTGTGGTGTTGAAGTATCAAAGTTTTCTTTAATGCTTAGCAACTTGATCTCTCGTTCTTCAAAATACGCAACTAATTCAATTAAATCCTTCGTACTTCTACCTAATCGAGAGAAGCTTTCAACAATTACCATATCCCTTGGTCGCAATTTATCCTTCAGCCGATTTAATTCCGGACGATCTGCTTTCGTTCCAGATAATTTCTCCGTTAAAATCTCATCGCAATTGTACTGCTTCAATAAATCTAACTGTCGATTCAATTCCTGCTGTCGTGTACTCACTCGTGCATAGCCATAAGTATAAGAAGCCATCGTTTCCCCCCTTTGATATACAAATCTATATCACAAAGGGGGCTTTATGAAACATAGATTTTGAGCAAAGTTTTGATACAGTATTTGGCAAGTAATACGGGTTAAAATTACTGAATGAAAATCGTCTCAAAAACAATGGCTTTTGAGACGGTTTATAAACACTTAATTATTTTAAAGGCGCACATCAATCACAGAATTATTAACGGTTGGATGTTTATAAATCTTTGAGTCATTAAATAGTGTGGCAAAATCATTCCACTTTGCACGAAGTTCATCTTGAAATTGATTCAAAACATCTTCAGGACTATTTTTTAATTGCAATTGATTTTCTTTAAAGTTCGTTAAAATTGTTTCAAAAGACTGAACGAAATTTGATTGGCTAGATAAATCTAGTTGATTATAAGAGCCAACCATCTTTTTTTCTTGTTCTTGTAATGTTTTTATTCCGGTCGTTGCGATTGTTTTCTTACCTAATGTTGGATATTTAGAGCTTAGTTTATCCATACGTTCTTGTGCAGCTTCATAGATTTTAACTTGAAAGTTCAAACCATCCTCTTGATAGCTTTTAATGGCCTTATTCGTCTGGTCTTTGTATTTTTCAGGAATCAATTTATCAGCAATCAGTTGCAATTGTGCATTCGTTTGGGCACGGTCCATTACGAAATAATCACCTGTACCACCTTTTGGCTTTTCAATACTTTTCTTTATCAACATATCGATTTTTCTCTTCTCATCTAAGCTCAGTTCATCCATACCCTTAATAAAATTGAAGTGAGCCATTTCACCTGTAACATTTACTTTAATTTCTGATGGATTTATTGAAGCATTTCCTCTGTTCGTGATAGTAGAGTTATTTTTTATGCTTACTTTTGCTTGTTCTTCAATTTGTTTTAATTCCTTATTCTTAATTAATGAATGATTTTTTAATGACATAGAATGTTCCAAATTTAACTTCTTATTGTTTAAAATATTCAAATCCTCTCATCTCCTTTCTTAATTTTACTATCGGTCTCCTTTTAATTTTGTTAATATCACCCTTTTCAGTGTTAAAAATATCCAATTTTAATTTTATCTCCAGATAATTAATGTATTATTTTGGTTCATCACCATAAGTCGGGGATGACAAAATCAATGCCCTGTTTCCAATCGTAATCGAAGGAACAGATGGGCATCGTTTCGGTAGCCAAATCCACGTCTTTTGATGAGTTTAATTTTATTATTTGTCCCCTCCATAATGCCATTCGAGAAAGGGGAACAGATGGTATGAATCATCGCTTCTTCTCGTGCAATGATGGTCTTCGCGATTTTTGCGACGACACCACACGTGTGAAACTGGTATCGTTTTAACCAATCTTTTAATCGCTTTTTCGCTTGTGTACGTGTCGTTGCTTTTAACACATAGCGCATATGATTCAGCGCTTGATAAATATGCTTTGTATGGTCATCTTCAAGATGCCATTCTTGTACAAAAGCACGTTCTTCTACCGTTAATTGTTCGGGCTTTCGAGCTAAACAACGGTCAATAAAACGT
>NZ_JPUW01000061.1:0-6427 GCF_000743635.1 Lysinibacillus sp. BF-4
ACAATCGGGATAATTAGGAAATTTAAGGGGACGTTGCAATGAACAGACAAGCGTTTAGTGCGTGGTTGACAAACTATACGTCATTAACTACAAATGAGATTGAGGCATACTTAAATATATTAGAAAATTGGGGAAATGCCCAAGATAATTTATTAAATATTAATAAGCTTTCACAATTAGCTCGAATAATTGAGCAGTCCGTAAGTAAAGAGCAGCATCAACCTATGCATTACTACTATTCTTATCTAGGTGGACATCCTATAACAGTAGGGGATACATATACCTTGCCGCTGTTAAAGCCTTCAGGAAGAAAGCGCGAATATTTACAGCACCCTAATTTGTTAAAAGGTAGAGTTATTGTAGAGCACCTTCTGCACAATCGTCCTCATCGTTGGCTAGATATTAATGTACTTGGGCATAATGGCAATACAAAAGGGCGTGTTTCCGCTAACTTACTCTATTACTTTGGGATGAAAGCAGATTATAGAGGGATATTTGAAGGTGAAACGAATGAAAAACTTATTGAACTGCTAGAAGAAGCTGGCGAAGCGTATGCAGATGCAAATAAGATGGTAAAAACATACTTGAGCTATCTAAAAAAAGCTGAGGAAGAGATTGCTATATCAGATGAGGAACTATTAGCAGATGAAGAGAGTAAAGAAATTGAAAGAGGCATAATTAAAGAGGGCACAGTAACCTATTATCATGGTAACCGCTATGAAAGAAGTATAGCCAATCGCAAAAAGGCTATAGCTATCCACGGTGTGCGTTGCCTCGGATGTGGATTTTTATTTGAAGAAAAGTACGGCGAACATGGCAAAAACTATATTGAAATTCACCATGTTCAACCACTTCATACGTTAGAAGAACCCGAAGTAATTGACCCAGCAACCGATTTAGTTCCTTTGTGCGCCAATTGTCATCGTATGGTGCATAGAAAGTATGATAATGTTTTGAGCGTTCAAGAATTACAAGAAATCATTCAAGACTCATAATTTTTTTATGCATTTTTCTGACACTATATAATGGGCAACAACGGATCCAGATTCTAGATATTTTTGCTTTTGTAACATCAAATTTAAAGGTTTTTCTTGCAAACCATCACTATAAACATAATTTATACCAGGGTCTCTAGTAGTGGTTACTTTGCGAGAAACCAAAGAACTATAATTCTCATTGATGGAATTAGCGTCAATTTCAAGAGTAGATTGTAAATAAGATTGAAGCTGCACTCGATTTATTAACATAATTTCGACACAATATATATGTTCTAATTCTAATTTTTCTTTATAGATATTAATTGGTTCTCTTTCAGGCCAACAGAGTAAATAATGTGTAGTTGATTTGGTATCATCATAAAACCATCCCGTATTAAGAACACTTTTTCCTTTATAAAATAATTCCAATGTGAAAGTTGTGTGATTTGATGGTTTTGATAGATAGCCCTTTTCATCCACAAGGTATGTAGCGTTAGGTAGTTCATAAATTATGTCTATCCCCTTTAATTGTTGTTCTTTATCAATAACTCGTGTGAAATTTACAGAACTATTTATTTTACTGTATAAGTACCTGTCTAAAAATTCAGCTAAAATTTGTTCGTTTTCTAGATCTTTAGAAAAATATGTGATTTTAAAAACCCCCCTATATAAAATTACAACCTTTAAAGTAATTATATACCATATTTAGTGTAAGGAGGAATGTTGTTTGATTTTGAGGAAAGTAAGTGCTAAGGAAGCGAATTTTCAGCTTATCAAAAAAGTTAATATTTTATTAATTGAAGATTTTAGAGGTTTTGCTCAACGGCTTACAAACCAAGCCGGAAGAAGTACCAAGCACAGTGGGAAAGCAGTGTCTTATGCAAACTTATTTATTTGATAGAGGCTTGGTTACTATTGATGAATATGGTTCTGTAATTGTATCTAAGCAAGTGATAGCTAATCAAATAAGACTTTTCAATATTCCAGATAAAATAAATATACCTATAGAAATAGCTCACAAAAAATACTTAGATTATCATTGGTTAAACGTATACAAAAATTAAGAAAATATTTAATAAACAGTAGGAGAGGGCCCAAAATTGAATTTTAAAGATATAATGTATCACAATAAAAAATTAGAAGAATGGATGCTATTTGCCCTAGAGTTAGGTGAATATCTTGAGCTCGATAAAAAGAATAGTACTCATAAATTTAGCATTTATTTTAGTTTACCTGAGCCGACTATTTTTTCGTATTTTTTATTACACGGTATTTTTGATGCGCAAATGCAACAAGGTGTTGATGTTAAAAAGATTATAGAGCGATTTAAACAACTTAAAGAAGGCGATATCATTTACTATCTAGATCATGATGAGTGGAAAAGATGCTCTGTAGTGGGATTGTACGAAAATTATACACCGAGAAGCCCGTTTCATTTAGGTATAGCGAATCATGCGAAAGTTATTCAATATATTCCATACAACCAATGGGAAGAGCGGGTGATGGTAACAGATAAAAGTAACGATAGAATTTTAAACGCGCGTCGATTAACAGCTATACAAAAAGTATCAGGTTCTCTTTCGCAGTTTTATAGAGCTGAAAAAGTAAAGTTAAAAGAAATGATTAATTTACCTAGCGCATATGTTGTTGGTAATAAAAGTGAGTTTGATAAATATTTGAGTTTATTTAAATTTTCTTATGCATATTATGATTATTATCATAGTGATATTTTAAAAGATGGAGAGTCTTCGCATTTTTGTAATGTGAAATGGCTCCATAGCAATACCGAATATCATAAGAATTTAGTAGATGAGAGCATAACTGTCATAATAGGGGCTG
This sequence comes from Lysinibacillus sp. BF-4, assembly GCF_000743635.1. Lineage (NCBI taxonomy): Bacteria > Bacillati > Bacillota > Bacilli > Caryophanales > Bacillaceae > Lysinibacillus > Lysinibacillus sp. BF-4. The sequence goes on from NZ_JPUW01000061.1 coordinate 2,817, forward strand.
CAAAAGCTACTTCTCGAATGGATGAATTTAGGAATAGTAATCGTATTATTTTTTCGAGTTTAACTGAAAGTACTGCCACTGTAGATATGTTACAAGATAAAATAGAACAAGAAATTCTAATTAAACAAGGAGAAGTTATTACAAATGAAATTGTAGAGGAATTGCAAAAGAAATCAGTAGCGATTCCTAAAGGAGTGAGATTCATTGCTTGGCAACATCGAAACAAATAAAATTGATTTTCTGAATTTTCTTTATAAAGAAAAGAAATTTGTCTATTTTAAGCATATCGCTAATGAACAAATCGCAACGCTATATGCAGCACTAAGACAGTTCGGAAAAGACGTTAGAGAAAATTATGAAGCGGAAGAAGACTTGCTAGAACTATTTCAAATTATACGCAAAAATTTAAATCGCTTTCTTTCAAGTATTGATAACTATAACTTAATATTTGAGCAATATTTAAGTTCACTCATTGGTTATTTTAAAGAATTGCGCAATCACTATACGGAACTATTTGATATGTATGGCAGACCATTAATCATGACGCTACAGACCATACAAAATCAATCAAGTGATACGAACTTCATTAAACAAGAAATTCGTAAAAAGATTAATTTAGAGCGTAATCAATGTATAGTAACACGTTATAAAAGTAAAACGAAAAATGTTGATGGCGTACCTGTTGTCAGCTTTTCAGAGTATTTAAGAAATAAGTGCGATTATGACGATGCTTTCATAATCGGCTCACCCGAATTTTTTGATCAACGCGCTTCATCTATTTTTTTAGCGACAAACACGTATTTTTTAACATACAGCATTTTTAGAAACGATATTAAGAGACCTGAATTTTTAAATCATATTCCAAAAAATCTTATATACGATAGTATGCTAAGTAATGTTTGTATGGGTAAAGGACTAGAAGGGCAATCCTTTATTGTGGATTTTGGAGAAGTGCAAGAGCAAGAGTTTCAAAAAGAAGAGATTATTCTTCGTCATACGCAACAGGCCAGCCATTTAAATGATTTAGATAAGGTGGAAGCCAATTTAGTTATTTTACATAATAATCACTATACGTTTATTCCTGTTGATACGAAAGTGAGAAAAGTAAATCAAGATAGTCTTCGTATATCTAGCGAGAAAATTCAAGCATTATCACCTGGTGATTGGCTATTATTTAGAAACAACACCAATACAGATTTGATAATAGAGGTTGCTAATCAATTGTTAGGTGAAGCGTATATAAAACATCGAAAGTTACAAAAAAAGTGGAAGAAAAAACTGAGGAAAGTAATTGAACTAAATGGTGAGGAAAAAGTAATTCGTTATTTTAAAAACAAAGGAGTAAAAAATGCTAATTTCCAAAACCTCAAAAACTGGACGAAAGAAACAAGTATAGCGATGAAGTACTTTGAAGAGCTACTTCAAATCCTTAAGTTTGATGAAAAAACACAAAAAGAAATGCAAGAATCGGCTAAAATATTGAACCAAAAACATATTCAGGCTGGAAAGTCTATCACAGCACAACTTTTAGAAGAACTAGATGGATCTGTTGTAGATAGTTTAGTTGATGACGGTTATGTAACCTTTACAACGCCGCTTATCGAAGGAGCGTCTTTTAATATAGAAATGATAAAAGAAATTGACTATACATCGATTATGGTAGATTACCGTGATGTATTAAATGTTTGGAGGGAATAATGTGACAGTAACGCTAGAACAGTCTTTAGTTAATCGTGAAAAGATGATTAAAGCAGCACACAGAGAAATAGTAGGACCAAGTGAGATAAATGAATATTCTGTTCAGCTAAATGTAAGCGGAAACATAGAATTGAATGGAGAAGAAGCCTATAAAAATTATTATTGGTTAAATAACGGCATAAAAGAAGAAGTTTTACAATATGAGTATCCTTCACGTCGTTATGCTGCGGGTGTGTTATTTCCAGGTAACACCACTGTTAGAGAAACCATCGAGAGTGAAGCAATCTTAGATAATGATGTGGTGGAAGTAACATTACCGAAAAGAGAGCAAAATCTAGTATTAGAAGAAGAAACCGAAGAAATTCCTATTCAAAGCGATGAACATTTACCTTCATCATTGGGGATGACTTGTAATATTTCTAAAGATACAAATATCTTAAACATTATAGTACAAGGAGCTATTTACAAACCTCATAACGTTGTAATAAAAGATAAAGGTACACGTAAGTGGTGGTTAAGAGAACGCATATATGCCAATGCACATATAGAAATAAAAAAGTTAGCTTCAGATGGTATATCTAAACAAAAACTCACACTTTTTAACTTAGCTAAAGAAGAAGTAAATAAATTAACGATTGATTTGTATATTCAAGTTCGTAAGGTAGAAGGTGAATACCTAACAACGATTTCTATTGTAAACGATTCGCATACAGGTAAGAAGTTGAGTGGTCAAGCAGACGAATTTATGTTATTTCAAACAGAGTTGATTGTGAGAACAGATGAAAAAGGAGAGTTTAAAGGATACCCTAAACATTACCAAAGGAATTTACCTATTACAACAAGTGAATTGAATGATGAGCTTTTATATCGTAATAAAATAAATTATGCATTTGGTCATGGGTGTTCAACTACGTGGAAAGATGATGAATGTGTAAGGGAAATTAAAACAACATTCGTACCAACATACGAGACGACCAGTATGACACCTGATGTTGAAGTTGAAGTAAACGGTAATATAGAAAAAGTTAATATAAAAATGATTGATTTAGTGAATGCTACTACCTATGAAGAATTAGAAAGTACACTACTACCGCTACTTCAAGGCTATGAAGAATGGATTAAGCTGCAAGAACAAGATATAGCGGACTTAGATAGTAAATTGCAAGAAGCTGCAAAATATAATATGGCACTTTGTTCAAATAGTCTATTACGTATGAAAAAAGGCTTGAAGCATTTAACTAACCCAATAATCAGAAAAGCTTTTAATTTAGCAAATGAAGCTATTTTATTACAACAAGTGAATGGCAAAAAAAATAGAACAGTAAGTATTCAAGGTGTTGAAACAATATTTGATTTTAAATATAAAGAAGCCGTATTTAAGACGGTTCAATTGCAGAAAAGCACAAATAGTTGGCGAGCGTTTCAGATTGCTTTCTTTTTAATGTCAATCGATTCTATTGCTAATGATGAGTCTTTAGAAAGAGAAATAGTAGACTTGATTTGGTTCCCAACGGGCGGAGGGAAAACAGAAGCTTACTTAGGTGTAGCTGCTTTTGAAATGTTTTATCGCCGTATTAAAGAGCCTGAGGATGCAGGTGTAGATGTAATTATGCGTTATACCTTGAGATTGCTTACAGCTGACCAATTTCAACGTTCATCTCGTCTTATGTGTGCAATGGAAGTGATTCGTAGAGATAATTCGAATTTGTTAGGACAGACACCTTATTCTATCGGGATGTGGGTAGGTAGTAGTACATCGCCTAACTCATATAAAGAAGCGTTTACTCAATTAGGGGAAATAAAGTCAGGTAGAAGAGATGGCTTTGTTCTAGATAAATGTCCTTGGTGCGGTTGTAAGATGGGGAAATTGAAGGTAAATAAGAGTAAGCGATATTTAGTATGTATAGGCTACA
>NZ_JPUW01000062.1:0-6340 GCF_000743635.1 Lysinibacillus sp. BF-4
TGATTTTTCTCTTTTTCATCTCATCCCCTCCGTAGCATTTATTATACAGCCATATTATTGCCCTGCATACAACATTTTCTATTTTAGCTGAATAAATGCTCAAAAAGTAACGAATTAGCTAGTGGATGTTAAGTGATTCGCTTTTAATTTATAAATAAAAATGCAACACATTTTGGAATAATGTATAATTTTTGTATGTTTATTTGTTAAGATTGATATATGAAAAGAGGAGTGATTGTGTGAGAAAGATTTTTTTATTGTTAGTTGTAGCTATTATATTAAGTGGTTGTTCGGTGAGTAAGCAACCTACACAGATTTATGAAGGAAAAGCGCTTAAAATAGGGGTAATCGGTGAAGCACCTAAGGAAGAATTTAAACATGTTACATTTTATGCAGCTACGCCAGATGACTTAAAACAGCAACAAAACAAATATGACGCATTTTTTATTACTAAAGCATATTTTGAAGAATTAGCGACAGATAGTTGGGTTGCTGTATTTGAGGAAATAACAACACCTACATTTTTTATAGGTAGTGACTACCAGGCATTTATTTTTAGAATGCAGGGTATGGATTACGTGAACAACAGCCCTGAAGCAACCGAGCATGTACAAGGCTTTGTAAACAATACGGTTGATGCATCAGCGTTTATAAAAAAATGGGGTTATGGCGAACCTAGAAAAACGAAGCATTCAGCAGAGACGCCTAAATGGATATTTTATGAGGTTTTCAGAGATATTGAAAATTATGCTATAAATAATAATAGGTAATTTTTAAGCCGCTACTTTCGTTATGAGATGTAGCGGCTTTTGTTTTCCTATGTTTTTTACCCAGCCCCAACGTAGCCCCAATTTAGCCCTAAAAAGATTGGGTTTTATGGGGTTTTATGGCTATTCCCACAAATTAAAAAACCCTTACAAACGCTGTTATACCAACGTTTGTAGGGGTTTAAAAAGGTTTTATTTATTGATTTGTTCTTTCCATTCCAAGAACTCATCGTAAGAGCTTTGTTTATCTAAAATACTGCCATCCGGTTGGATTTCAATTACGCGGTTAGCGATAGTTTGAATGAACTGATGGTCATGTGATGTAAATAGCATAGCGCCTTTAAAGCGGATTAAGCCTTCGTTTAACGCTTGGATAGACTCTAAGTCTAAGTGGTTGGTAGGCTCATCTAATAAAATAACGTTAGCACTTGAAAGCATCATTTTTGATAGCATACAACGTACTTTTTCGCCACCTGATAATACAGATGGTGATTTTTTAACTTCTTCACCGCTAAATAGCATACGGCCAAGGAAGCCACGTAGGAAGCTTTCTGTTTCGTCTTCAGGTGAGTATTGGCGTAGCCACTCAACTAATGATTTTTCGCCGCCTTCGAAGTAGTTGTCGTGATCTAATTCAAAGTAACTTTGAGAAGTTGTAACGCCCCATTTATATGTGCCAGCGTCCGCTTCTTGTTTGCCCATTAAAATATCAAGTAGTGCTGTTTTTGCCATTGGGCTACCTAATAAAATAATTTTGTCGTCTTTGTTCATAGAGAAGCGGATATCTTTAAATACCGTTTCGCCTTCGTGTGAACCTGTTAGACCATCAACTGTTAACACGTCATTACCAATTTCGCGTCCAATTTGGAAGTTAATGAAAGGATATTTACGGCTTGATGGACGGATGTCGTCAAGTTCGATTTTATCCAGCATTTTTTTACGAGATGTTGCTTGTTTAGACTTCGATGCGTTCGCTGAGAAGCGGGCAATGAAGGCTTGTAGTTCTTTGATTTTTTCTTCTTTTTTCGAGTTTTGATCTTGTGCTAGCTTTTGTGCAAGCTGAGAAGACTCGTACCAGAAATCGTAGTTACCAACGTAAAGTTGGATTTTACCAAAGTCAAGGTCAGCGATATGTGTACATACTTTATTTAGGAAGTGACGGTCATGGGAAACAACAATTACAGTATTGTTGAAGTTAATTAAAAACTCTTCTAACCATTGGATAGCTTTTAAGTCTAAGTGGTTGGTAGGCTCATCGAGTAATAGTACATCAGGCTGACCAAATAGTGCTTGCGCTAATAATACTTTTACTTTGTCTGAACCTTCAAGCTCTGACATTTTCATGTCTAGCATGCTTTCTTTAATACCAAGACCGCTTAATAGGGTAGCCGCTTCTGACTCAGCTTCCCAACCATTTAACTCAGCAAACTCGCCCTCAAGTTCAGCAGCACGCATGCCATCTTCATCTGAGAAGTCTTCCTTCATATAAATTGCGTTCTTTGCTTGCATCACATCATATAATTGTTTGTGACCCATAATTACAGTATCAAGTACCGTATACTCTTCGTACTCGAAGTGATTTTGTTTAAGAACAGCTAAACGCTCGTCCTTACCCATTGATACATTACCTTCTTGTGCTTCAAGCTCACCTGAAAGAATTTTTAAAAATGTTGACTTACCTGCACCATTTGCGCCGATTAAACCGTAGCAGTTACCTGGTGTGAATTTTATGTTAACATCTTCGAATAGCTTGCGGTCGCCAAAACGAAGACCTACTTCACTTACTTGAATCATATTGAAATCCTCCTATTGAATAAAAAATTTTACACAGTGTTTCAATTATAGCACGTTTGTTTCGTTAATTCATAACGAATTTCGATTGTTTTTGAGCCTTGTATTGTGTAGAGTAAAAACGTATGTTTCAATGGATGAGGTAGTTTGAGAGAGGAAGTACAGCATGAGACGAAAAACAGCGTCAACCCACGCATTATGGCTGCTAGCAATCTTTTTTGTAGCGCTTAATTTGCGTCCTGTCATTACGTCGGTTGGCCCATTATTTACCGTAATATTAGATGATTTACAAAGCACTAACACTAAGGTGAGCCTACTCACCAGTATTCCTGTATTTTGTATGGGGCTATTTGCGCCACTGGCATTTCCGTTAACAAAGCGTATGCCAAAGAGCATTATGCCATTATTACTTGCGCTTATTAGTGCGGCAACACTGCTGCGTATGATTAGCACCACGTATAGTATGTTATTTATTACAAGTTTTGTGGCAGGTTTTGCGATTGCGATTATTGGCCCGATTATGAACGCACGCATTCAAGCTAAATTTAAAGAACGTACAGCTAGTGCGCTGGGCGTTTACTCTTTTGGTATTGGTGTAGGGGCTACATTAAGTGCGAGCTTTTCCTATGCTATTTACGAAAAAACCTCATGGGGCTTCGCGCTTGGTAGTTGGGGCGTGCTTGGTGTCATTGCCTTTATATTATGGCTCTTTATTGCTGATGACGAAATCGAGCAGCAACAACAGCAACTTCAAGAGGCGGGACGTAACCCATGGAAGCAACGCGAAGCATGGCTCATTTTAGTATTTTTTGGGCTACAAACCGCATTATTTTTTAGCTTTATGACATGGTTATCACCATTAGCTGTAGCACAAGGCTTTACCTTAGCTGAAGCGGGGCTATTATTAATGGCCTTTTCAGGCATTCAAATGATAGGTAATTTGGTCATACCTTGGCTAGTGGAGCGTTTTCCAAAGCCGATTTACTGGTTGTTTGGACTTAGCTTCTTTGCGCTCATCGGTTTATTATTATTTGCGACTACAACGGGCATTTGGTTATGGCTTGGTGTATTATTGATTGGTTTAATGTTGAGCGGGATGTTTCCGCTTGGTTTATTATTACCACTTAATGCAGCACGCAATCATACAGAGGCTAATACATGGTCGTCTATGGTACTATCAGGCGGCTTTATGTTGAGTGCCGTATTGCCTTTATTAATTGGCGTAGTCATTGACCAAACCGGCAAAACGTACTTTGCTTATATTATTTTCATTGTAATTATCGTTGTCATGCATATTATTATTGCATTGCTGGCGAAGGAACAAAAACAGGCTGCTTAAGTAGCCTGTTTTTTTAATGTTTCGCTTTAAACTTTTAAAGGAATAGGTATACTACAGAAACAGGGGTGAGTGAATATGGAGCCAAATGAACAAAAGGATAGTATTTTTTCGACCAAATTTATACGCTTTCTAGGCGGCAAAAACCTATTATTTGTCCTTATTATATTATTGCTGCTAGCTAGCGTTATTTTTGTGTTTGATAAGGTAGATTTTATTTTTAAGCCGCTTCGCGTATTATTTCAAGTCATTGTACTGCCCATTGTAGTAGCTGGGATTATGTACTACTTACTGCGACCAATACTACGCCTACTTGAAAAGTGGGGCATCAAGCGCATTTGGGGGATTATTTTACTGCTACTCGTAGCAGGGGGCGTTATTACGCTATTAGTTATTTTAGTTTTCCCATTTTTACGCGATCAATTTATGAATTTAGTACAGGAGTTTCCGGATTATTACCGCTCCTTCTCCGAGAGCATTAGCGCCTTTTTAAATCACTCGCGCTTTAGTAGCTACTTTGACACCTTTGACTTAGAAGATATTACGAACAAGTTGTCAGGTGACTTAGGTAACAGCATTAAGGAAACCGTAACCTCTATGATACAAGGTTTTGCGACGGGGATTACGAGTGTGCTATCAACCGTAACAGGTGTTGTACTCCATTTAGCAACCGTGCCATTTATTTTATTTTACCTATTAAAAGACGGCGAAAAGTTGCCCGACTTTATGATGAAATTCTTCCCACCACGTGCGCGTAAAGAAATCCGTACTGTACTTGGTGACATGGATGAAAAAGTAAGCTCATACATTCAAGGACAATTAATCGTGTCGTTTTGTATTGGCTTAATGGTAACGATTGGCTTTTTAATTATTGGGATGAAATACGCAGTGTTACTTGGTGCACTTGCGATGGTAACGTCCGTTGTACCTTACCTCGGACCGATTATTGCGATTACACCAGCGGTTATTATTGCGATTGTTACGTCACCAGTAATGCTAATTAAGCTAGCTGCCGTGTGGACAGTTGTACAATTAGTAGAAGGCAAATTTATTTCACCACAAGTGATGGGTCGCTCGCTGCAAATCCATCCAATCACTATCATCTTTGTACTACTCGTATCAGGCTCATTATTTGGTGTACCAGGTGTGATTTTAGGTATACCGGGCTATGCGGTAATTAAAGTGTTAGTCACACATTTATTTAAAGGCTTTAAGCGACGCTATAACCGCTTCGCAGATGACCCGCTCGATAAATACGAATAACCTTAAAAAACGCTTCCTTATGGGAAGTGTTTTTTTGTTGTAGTTACGGGGTCTGTGCTCTATTGTAGAAGGAGGGAGGGGAAAGATATGGAAAAAAAGCCGCTCATTGAACAAAAGCGTAACCGTATTATACAAGTGGTTTATATTGCGATGATTATTGCGCTTATTATTTTATTTTTAAAATATGTGTTTCCTGTTATTATGCCGTTTGTCATTGCCTTTTTAATTGCGGCACTTTGTATGCCAGTCGTGCGCTTACTCGCAAGGCGCACTAAGCTTCAAAATAAGCGTGTATGGGGACTCATTGTTATCTTTACGCTCTATGGCTTAATCGTTAGTTTGGTCACATGGTTGGTCTTTAAAATTTTGGGCTGGCTGACAGATTTTATTACCCATCTACCAACGCTGTATATGGATAGTATTTTACCCGCACTTGAGCGTTTAAAAGAGTTTAGCACGAATGCTTTTGCGCGTATTTCGCCGGAGTATGTAGCACAGTATCAGAGTGTCCTTAACGATATGGTTAAGACCATTACAACTAAGGCACTATCACTTTCAGGCGACCTTGCCTCTAGCTTGACGTCATTTTCGTTAGCGCTACCAGGTTTCTTTTTAACCGTGTCATTCGCGCTACTCGCGAGTATTTTTATTGTATGGGATTACGATAATATTGTGGCATTCTTTTCGCGCCAGCTACCTGAAGCAACACGTAAGCGCTTTACGGTTGTCGTGCAAAGCTTTAGTAAAAGTGTTAAGGATTACGTGAAGGCCTATTTAATTATTGCATCCATTACCTGTGTGGAGTTAGCGGTAGGATTTTTAATTATTGGGCTACCTAATGCGATACCAATTGCGCTTGGCATTGCGGTGTTTGATATGATACCTGTATTTGGTACAGGTGGCATTATGGTTCCGTGGATTATTATTGCCTTTTTAAATGGCAACACAACACTTGGCATTCAGTTGCTTGTAATTTACGGTGTGGTAACCATTGTTCGTAACGTGATGGAGCCAAAAATTGTAGGGCAAAAACTTGGGCTCAACACAGTACTTGCTTTGTTTGTGATGTTTGTTGGGTTACAAGTGTTTGGTATTATCGGTATGATTTTTGCGCCAATCCTTACAGTGATGGTTATTAATTTTAAAAATGCTGAGCAAATGAATTGGTGGAAATAACAAAAAG
>NZ_JPUW01000063.1:0-6045 GCF_000743635.1 Lysinibacillus sp. BF-4
GGTTACTCTTTTTTTATTGTTTTCTTTATTAAGGAGTGGAATGAAAATGCAAATAAACAAGCCAATAGTTGATAAGTTAATAATGTTTGAAGAGCAAAAAAACTACTCTTTTCATGTGCCTGGGCATAAGCATGGTTTATTATCTACTCTCCCTTGGAAAGAAAGCTTAACTTATGATGTTACAGAATTGACAGGGTTAGATGATTTACATTCACCTGAAACAATAATTGCTCAAGCACAGCAACTATTAACGCAGGATAATAATACAATTAGTAGTTACTTTTTAGTGAATGGTTCTACAGTTGGTAATTTAACAATGTTGTATGCTACTTGTAACGCTGGTGATACGATTATCGTACAAAGAAATTGTCATAAATCTATTTTTAACGCTATTAGTTTAATTGGCTTAAAACCAATTTATATTACTCCTGAGTGGGATGAAGTTACAAATACTGCTACAAGTATTAATATTACTTTGCTTAAAGAAGCACATGAAGCTTTCTCGATTACAGCAATTGTTTTAACTACACCAAATTATTACGGTGTTTTAGCAAATGAGCTAAGAGAAGTGATTACATATTGTCATACTAATAATATTATTGTTTTAATTGATGAAGCACATGGCGCTCATTTTGGTGCAACAGCTGCTTTTCCGAAATCAGCATTAGCTTATGGTGCGGATATTGTAGTGCAATCTGCGCATAAAACCCTACCTGCGATGACGATGGGTGCATTTTTGCATATTAATAGTGAGCGTATTAATCAAAAGAAAGTTGAGCTATATTTGGGAATGCTACAATCGAGCAGCCCTTCTTATCCGATAATGGCGTCCCTTGATGATGCAAGGCATTTTAAGGCCAATTATACTGATGAGGATTTTTTATACTTTACTAAAATAAAATCAAAATTTATAGCATCACTTACAGCAATTAAGGGAATACTAGTTATAACCACTGACGACCCTTTAAAATTATTGGTACGCTATGAAGGTGTTACGGGCTTTGAGTTACAAACTGAATTAGAGAAACAAAAAATATATGCTGAGTTAGCTGATATTTATCAAGTATTATTGCTATTACCTATGTTGAAAAATGCAATGACCTTTCAGTTTGAAGAAATTATTGTAGGTGTTCAACTGGCTTCTGAAAAGTTAGCGCATTATTTAAAATCTACGCCTCCTACAACTAATTATCATAAAGCTATTACACAACCTAAATTTTCACCAATTGAGATGGAAGAAAAACCTGCGTGTTATGTTAACATATATGAAGGTATAGGTAAGGTTGCGGCAGAAACATTAGTACCATATCCACCAGGCATACCTATTTGTTTGGCTGGTGAAGTAATTACTAAAGAAATGACAAAGGAAATCATTATGTTATTAGAGATTGGTGCTTATTTTCAAGGAAACCATCGACTGAATGAAAAACTAATTTGTGTGATGAAAGAGGCGTAAGAGATGTTTATTACTTTTGAAGGACCAGAAGGAGCAGGCAAGACAACAATTTTAGCTAGGATCGCTACAAGACTGAAAGAATTAGGCGAAGTTTTAGTAACACGTGAACCAGGTGGTATTAAGATTGCTGAAAAAATTCGTGCTGTTATTTTAGATCCAGAGCATGTGGAGATGGATGAACGTACAGAGGCACTATTATACGCAGCTGCACGAAGTCAACATTACTTTGAGCGTGTAGCACCTGCATTACAGCAACATAAAATTGTGTTATGTGACCGTTTTATTGACTCTTCTTTAGCCTATCAAGGTTATGCACGCGGGCTAGGAATCAAAGAGGTATTAAAGATTAATCAATTTGCTATAGGCAATATTATGCCAGATATTACAATCTTATTTGATATTGAGCCAGCAGTGGGTTTAGCTCGTATTGCAGCTAATGATATTAGAGAGGTAAATCGTTTAGATAAAGAAAGCTTAGCTTTTCATGAAAAGGTTAGAGCAGGCTATAAAGAGGTAGCAAAAATGTACCCGGAGCGTACAATTGTTATTGATGCTGATGATAAAATTGAGGTCGTGGAAGAAAAAGTTTGGCAGGCTCTGCTTGCACGTTTAAATAAAAGTGAATGAAGTTAAACAATATATTGTGATATAATGGTAGCACCTATTCTAATGAAGGGGTTGATTGTATTATGAAACTAGTAGTCGCAATCGTACAAGACCAGGATAGCAACCGTCTATCAAATGGTTTGACGAAGAATGAGTTTAGAGCAACAAAGTTAGCAAGTACGGGTGGTTTTTTACGCTCAGGTAATACCACATTTATGATTGGTGTTGCAGACGAGAGAATACCACATTTATTAGATATTATTCGTGAAAATTGTAGAGCGCGCGAACAAATGGTAGCGCCAGTTTCACCAATGGGTGGCAATGCAGACTCATATATTCCTTATCCAGTGGAAGTAGAAGTGGGCGGAGCGATTGTTTTTGTATTACCGATTGAGCAATTTCACCACTTTTAGTATGAAGGGAGTATGCCTACTTGAAGATTAATCAAGATTTACGTATGGGTATGGACACTAGACCAAAACCATTAGTTAATCAAAATCAGCAAAATCGGTTTGGTGATGTTTTAGTCAAGCAGGGCTCTAAAATGCAAACTGAGCAATTAACGCGTTTGCTAGGTGATATTTCTTCAGCAGGTGACCGTGTTGCTCGCTCACGTAATTTACGAGAGCTAGCAAGGTTTAAAATGTTAGTGAAGCGATTTTTACAAGAAACAGTAGAGTATGGGATGGAGCTTAAGCAATCACATACATGGAACCGTTTTGGTGAAGGTCGTCGTTTAAAAATCATTAATACGATTGATGAGCGTTTAATAGAGCTGGCACAAGATATATTAGATGAAGAAAAAGATTCGATTGATCTGCTTGATAAAATTGGAGAGATTAAAGGATTACTGATTAATCTCTATATGTGAAACCTGTGCTATTATGGCATAGGTTTTTTTAAAAAATAAAAAAGACAAGGTGGCATTATGTTAACGATTGATAATATAAAAATGATACAGCCCACAGTAGTAAAGCAAATTCAAAGTCTGTATAGTCGTGAGCGAATTGTTCATGCTTATCTTTTTGAAGGTGATAAGGGTACGGGTAAGTCACAGGCTGCCCAGTTTTTTATTCAACTTTTATTATGTGAGCAAGTAGTAAATAATGAACCTTGTGGACAATGTCGGCAATGTCGACTCGTAACTTCAGGAAATCACACAAATGTACATCATATTTATCCAGATGGTGCTACAATTAAAATAGAGCAAGTTCGTAATTTGATGAAAGAAATGAAGATGGTTGGTATGGAACAAGGGCATAAATTTTATGTCATTCACCATGCAGATAAAATGAATATCGCGGCGGCAAATATGTTGCTTAAGTTTTTAGAGGAGCCTGTTGGTAAGGTAACAGCGATTTTATTAACAGAGCAATACCAAGCGATTTTGCCAACGATTTTATCACGCTGTCAGCATTTTAAATTTGCAGCACTACCACGAGAAGTAATTATAGAGCAGCTAATTGAGCAACAAATTACAAAATCAATGGCATCTACGGTGAGCTTGCTTACTAATAATTTAGATGAAGCCATTACGTTGAGTACAAATGAGCAATTTGTACAGATGCGAAAAACAGTGTTACACTTAATAGGTACAATTCAACAAAATGTACAAGAATCTTTGTTATATATACAGGAGGCGTGGATCCCTGTATACAAGGAAAGAGAAGATTTTGAACGCGCGCTGGATTTATTATTATTTGCTTACCGTGACATTGTTGCACTCAAAGCAGATATTGAAGGAACAGTTGTAGCGTTTCCAGATAAACAAGCAGAATTTGAAAATATTGCATTGAATTCGACGTATGAGCGTCTTTCAAAGCAAATGCAGGCTATTTTAAAAGCACGAGAACAATTGCACCGTAATATGAATCGCTCATTATTAATGGAGCAGCTCATGCTTAATCTGCAGGAGGGGTATGCATTTGTATAAAGTAGTAGGTGTTCGGTTTAAAAAAGCTGGCAAGATTTATTATTTTGATCCAGCTAAGTACGAACTTGATATAGGACAATATATTATTGTCGAGACAGCACGTGGAATTGAATATGGTAAAGTAGTAGTACCTATCCGTGAAGTTCAAGAAGATGCGATTGTTTTACCATTAAAGCAAGTAGTACGCCCAGCTAATGGTAAGGACTCTGTACAAGTAGAAGAAAATAAAAAAGAGTCATTACGTGCATTTGATGCAGCAACGCAAAAAATTATAGAGCATAAGCTTGAAATGAAACTTGTAGACGTAGAATATACGTTTGATCGTAATAAAATTATTTTTTACTTTACAGCAGAGGGACGCGTGGACTTTAGAGAGCTAGTAAAAGATTTAGCTTCCATTTTCCGTACGCGCATTGAGTTACGCCAAATTGGTGTACGTGATGAAGCTAAGTTACTTGGTGGTATAGGACCATGTGGAAGAATGCTTTGTTGCTCAACTTATCTAGGTGACTTTGACCCTGTGTCAATTAAAATGGCGAAGGATCAAAATTTATCACTCAACCCGACGAAGATTTCAGGGTTATGTGGTCGTTTGATGTGCTGTTTAAAATATGAGAATGATGAGTATGAGGCTGCTAAAAAAGGCATGCCAGATATCGGTCATTATATTGTAACGCCAGAGGGTAAAGGTAAGGTTGTAAACATTAATGTATTAGAACGCTTGATTCAAGTCTATTTACAAAACCTTGAACGCACAGTAGAGTATACATTAGATGAGTTATTACAGTATGGAAAAACTGAGGTAGAAAATTAATGAGGTGGCTTGAGTGAAGGACCGTAATATTCTTGATACTGTCATTGAGTTCGAAAAACAAATAGAAGCAATGCAGCAACAGTTTGGTGCGTTTAAGCAATTTATAGCATTAATGATGGAAGAGCAACAAGCATTACAAACAGAAAATCTTCATTTACGTACGCGTTTAGAAGAAGTAATTGCGCAGCAACCAGCAGCGGAAGAAAAAAATAATACAACACCTGATATTGGTGAGGGCTATGATAATTTAGCCCGCTTGTATTATGAGGGCTACCACGTATGTCATGTACATTTTGGTAGCACGCGTAAAGATGAGGACTGCTTATTCTGTTTAGCTTTTTTAAACAAACAAAATGGGTAAAGGAGGCTGATTGCACTTATACTAAGTGTAGTCAGTTTTTTTTGGAGGTTTTTATGGAAACATTACTACAAGGTGATGAACGTCTAGATTATTTATTAGCAGAATCACTGCGCATTATCCAAAGCCCTAGTGTATTTTCGTTTTCACTAGATGCTGTATTATTATCAAGATTTGTCAATGTGCCTCATCATAAAGGGCATATTGTTGATTTATGTTCAGGTAATGGCGTTATACCTTTATTTTTAAGCGCACGTACAAAAGCAAAAATTACAGGAGTAGAATTGCAGGAGCGCTTATATGATATGGCTACCCGCAGTATTAGCTATAATAATCTACAGCAACAAATTACGATGCTACATGATGATGTTAAAGAAGTACCAGCTAAGATTGGTATTGAAACATGTGATGTTGTAACATGTAATCCACCGTATTTTTTAGCGCATGAACAGAGTGAAAAAAATAAAAATGAGCATTATACTATTGCACGTCACGAAATTCATTTAACTTTAGATGAAGCAATATTTTCGGCAAGTCGATTACTTAAACAAGGTGGTAAAGCTGCTTTTGTTCATCGACCAGGACGTTTAGTTGATATTATCGAGGCTATGCGTAAGTATAAGCTAGAGCCAAAGCGTGTACAATTTGTTTACCCTAAAGCAGGTAAGGAAGCTAATATTTTATTAATAGAGGCGATTAAATATGGTAAGCCTGATTTGAAAATATTACCACCGCTTTACATTTATACAGATGATGGTGAGTATACCGACTGTGTAAAGGAAATGCTTTATGGTCAGCAATAATTACCATTATTTTTATGTACTAGAATGCAGTGATAAGAGTTTTTATGCAGGGTACACAACAGATTTGCTGCGCAG
>NZ_JPUW01000064.1:0-5860 GCF_000743635.1 Lysinibacillus sp. BF-4
TTTCATCACCTTTTATGGGAATGTTTAGCCGATTAATTGCTCTAATTCTGCTAAACGCGCATCAAATACTGCACATGCGTCTTCGATTGGTTTAGCTGATGACATATCAACACCCGCAGCTTTTAATACGTTAATTGGATAATCTGAACAACCTGCTTGTAGGAAGTTTTCGATGTAACGTTTTACCGCTGGCTCGCCCTCTTCTAAAATTTGCTTGCTTAATGATACTGCCGCAGATTGCCCTGTAGCATATTGATACACATAATAATTATAGTAGAAATGTGGAATACGAGACCACTCCAGCCCAATCTCCTCATCAATAATAACCGCATCACCAAAGTACTTTTTATTTAAGTCATAGTACATCTCTGTCAGTGACTCTGCTGTAAGTGCTTGGCCCTCTTGATCAGCTTTATGAATCATTAACTCAAACTCTGCAAACATCGTTTGGCGGAATACCGTGCTACGGAAGCCATCTAACCAAAGGTTAAGTAAATAAATACGCTGTTGCTCATCTGTTACCGTTTTTAATAAGTAATCATTTAACAACTCTTCATTACAAGTCGAAGCTACCTCTGCTACAAAGATTGAATAATCTCCATAAATATACGGTTGTGTTTGTCTTGTGTAATAACTATGCACACTATGACCAAACTCATGTGTTAACGTAAATAAGTTATTCACATTATCTTGCCAATTCATTAAAATATAAGGGTTCGTTCCATAAGTACCTGACGAATACGCACCGCTACGTTTACCCTTATTTTCCATAACGTCTACCCAACGGTTTGCTAATCCTTTTTTTACAATGCTTTGGTATTGTTCACCAAGCGGTGCTAAGCTCTCTACTAACACTTTTTCAGCTTGCTCATAAGGCATTGGCATTTCTACCTCTGGCACTAATGGTGTAAAGAGATCATACATATGCAACTCATCCAAACCTAACACCTTTTTGCGTAAAGCAACATAACGGTGAAGTAGCGGTAAGTTTTTATTAATTGTTTCAATAAGTTGGTCATAAACATTTTCAGGAATGAAGTTAGCTGCCATTGCCGCATGACGTGCAGAATCATAATTGCGAATACGAGCATTCACATTATCGCGCTTCACTTGCCCAATTAACGTCGAAGCAAAGGTATTTTTAAAGTTACCGTAAGTTTCGTACATCGCTTTAAAAGCTCCCTCGCGCACTTCACGCTTACTGCTTTCAAGCATTTTAATATAATTACCATGTGTTAAACGTACCTCATTGCCATCAGGATCAGTCACCAATGGAAATACTAAATCTGCATTGTTTAACATACCAAATGTTTGAGCTGATGCACCCGTAACCTCAGCAAGCTGAGCAAGTAATGCCTCCTGCTCCTTTGGTAAAGTATGTGGTCGCTCTAGCGCTAACTCTGCTAAGTGCTGTTTATATAAGCCTAACGCTTCATTTTCCTTAACAAAGCCTTCTAACGTCGCCTCATCAAGTGCTAATAGTTCTGGTGTAATGTACGATAGCGCAGATGATAGTGTTGCCGCTAATGATTGAATACGTCCATTCATCCCTTGGTAAAAGCTATTTGTTGTATCTTGGTCGTAGCGCATATGCGCATACGTATAAAGTTTCATTGCACGTTCATATATTTCATCTCGACTTTGCAATGCTTGCAAAACCGTAGCCGAGCTTTCACCTAAGTGTCCCGAAAACTTCGTAGCATCTTCTACAAGTGCGCTTACTGCTGCAAACTCCTCATCCCATGCCTTATCCGTTGCAAAAATGTCCTCTAGGCGCCATGTTTTTTCTACTGGTACCTCTTGACGAGTAATTAATTCCGTCATTGCTGTTCCCCCTTAAGTCGAAAAGTAAAGTTCTGTTTTATTTTCCCACTGTAGTTAGGAGAAAGCAAATAATTCAGTCAAGGGTTGGTCCCTAAGCCTAGTAAACTCGCTACAATAATAGTTAAGTACCTTTTCATTTTCGTCTGTTACGGGATAGCGATATGTTTGCAAAAAAGCATGTGGCTCAATAGCAGCTAACTCACATATTACTTGCTTACAATAAGCATGCAACTCATTTTGCCAAACAATATCTGCACCTAGTGTGTGAGGTAGTGCACAAGGGATGCTGTAAGTAAAATCAATCAATGCACAACGTAAATCAGCTGCACAGGTACGTAAACGTAGTGCTTGTGGTTGTCTAGGAAAACGTAAGCAATTCGCTACTAGATGTGCGTTAGCATGCTGATAACAACTAGCATAATAACTGCGTTGCTCCTCTGTTAACGGGGCTGGTCTATAAAAGGGAAAATGTTGCTTAGTTAAGGGCATACGACTTAAGCGCACAATAAATTGATCATGGTAAAGACGGTAGAGGTGACTTGCATAGGTAAACGTTTTGGTTTTAGGTGCATAAAATAAAATAAAGTCTTCCGCACCAGCTTGATACATCTTACTTATGCGTTGTTGTATAACTGCTTGATAGCTAGCGAACGTAGGTGCTTTAAAAATCCAAATAGGAACAATACCCACAGCACGGTAACCTGCACTACGCTTTTTAATGGTACTAGCACTAATCGTGCTACATTGAAATTCAATGGCATACTCCTGTTCGCCATACATCACTAATAAATCAGGTCGCTGTGTTACCCCCTCTATCGTAGGCTCTAGCATAACGAATAATTTACGTTGCTGTAGCCATTCATATAATTGAATTTTGCCAGCCAAATGGGCCTCGCTCTCTCCCTCGCTAAAGAGTTTAGTACAGCTCGTTGCTACTTTATGAGCAAAATGTGGTGTCATAATTGCCCCTAGTTTCAGCTGTACAGGTGCTTTACATTGTGGGCAAAAAAAGGTACTCCCTTGTTGTAGTTGTTGTAGTGCCTGGCGTGAATGTTGCATAGTATAAATTAATGTGCCTTGCTCATTATGTGCCATTAACATCGTATCCCCTCCTTGTCTACAGCATAAAATCTCCATGCAAAAACTGCAAAATAATGTCGGCTAAACGCTGAAAATTAAATTTTGGCATAAAAAAAAACGCCACGAGCTGAACTCGTAGCGTATCATTATTAAGCAAAGTGGCTAACAATTGTATCAAAGCAATTGTTTTCCATGATTAGTTTGCCATATTCATCAAGGTAATGAATAGTTACAGGGCTCTTAGCCAAATACTCACTTACCTTCGCATCAATATTCGCGATATCTTTTGGTGCCATATCATTAATATCAATAGTTAAATAATAGCCACCCTCCATTGTGTAAAGGGATGTCTTTATATTTTCTGCAATTAAACGATGGGCTAACGGAACGATGTCATCAATATCTTTAAATGCGTAGGTTAATGCTGCATCATAAAACACTTCAGCACTATCTGCTTCTTCAAACTCAAACGGTATTTCCTCTGAGCTATCCATTAAGTCACCCATGACGTCATCTAAATCTGTACTGTCTTCAAACATTGTTGAAAACATCTTTTCGATTTCCTTCATAGCATCGGAACGTGTAACAACGATTTCTACACCGCCATCTAGGTACGTACATACGCCCACATCAATCCCTCAGCTTCTAGGTATTCGCGTTCATCCGCCTCTTGTAGCACTTCCATGAAGAGTTGATCACTCTTAGCTGGATTTAACCACACTGTATTGCTATCATAGCCACGCGCTTCAATATCACGATTCGTTAAAAATAATTTAATTGTATTATCATTAATACGCTCGATATTCATATACACCAACTCCCTTCATCGTTAATGCCTATAGTCGTAAAATCGTTTAACAACGAAAGGCTGATCAAAAAGCAAATAACTTTTTGGTCAGCCTCTTAGCTGTTTATTTAGTTTACCATCTTTTGTGCTTCTTGCAACTGATACGCACGCACTTTACGAGGTAGGAAGCGTCGAATCTCATCTTCGTTATAACCCACTTGCAGGCGTTTTTCGTCTAAAATAATTGGACGACGTAATAGCCCTGGGTGCTCTTGAATAAGTTCGTATAAATGCTGTAGCGGTAAGCTCTCAACATCTACATTTAATTTTTGGAAGATTTTTGAGCGCGTTGAGATAATTTCGTCTGTGCCATCTTCAGTCATGCTTAAAATTTCTTTAATTTCACTAATGCTTAGTGGCTCTGAGAAAATATTGCGTTCTTTGTAAGGAATGTCGTGCTCCTCTAACCACGCTTTCGCTTTTCGACATGAAGTACAGCTTGGTGAAGTAAATAATGTAACTATCATGAATTGCACATCCTCTCCATATATTTATATTAAAGTATGTTTTTTATTATTTAGAATTACTATAATTAAAACTCTTCTCTTATTATAATATACAAATCAACTTTTGAATATAGCACAGTGTGAATTTTTTGCGACAACTCAAAATTAAAATGCTCATTTTTCATGCTTAAAACTCTAATCTTGTTATTGTAGATTTTTACTGTTATACATTTCCCCGTCAAAAAACCTTCAAACCTATTTGTTTATTTTCTCATTTATTATTTTTCAATCGAGAAGAATACGTTTTCTTCTCATTACCTACTACGTTTTCTCTTCAGAAAAGTTCCTACTTTCTCACATTGTCATGTAATGGTATACTAGTTGTAACAACAATGATAAAGAGTAGTAGGTGCAATTGACCTTTTTAGAGAGTGTATGGTTGGTGAAAATACACAAGGCAATGCATTGAATGGACTTTTGAGTTGATAAGGTGAACGGTTGCAGTAGCTTTATTCGTGCCCCTCGCGTTAAGAGGTAAAGTGGCTAAAGTAATTTAGCAAGCTGGGTGGTACCACGGATTTAAAACATCATTCGTCCCTTCTTCGGAAGAGATGCGTGATGTTTTTTTAATTGAGGAGGGTATATCATATGAAAACAATTTTTTCTGGCGTTCAGCCAACAGGTGTTATTACATTAGGTAACTATTTAGGTGCGTTTAAACAATTCCCTAAGTTTCAAGATGAGGGCAATGCGATTTATTGTATCGTGGACGAGCATGCTATTACCGTACAGCAAGATCCAAAAGAATTACAGGACAATATTCGTAAACTTGCAGCTACGTATTTAGCAACAGGCATCGATCCTAAAAAATCGACATTATTTATTCAATCTGAAGTACCTGCACACGCGCAAGCTGGTTGGATGATGCAATGCGTTGCCTCAATGGGCGAACTTGAGCGCATGACACAATTTAAAGATAAATCAACAGGTAAGGAAAGTGTAAACGCAGCCTTACTAACTTACCCACCTTTAATGGCGGCTGATATTTTACTATACAATACAAATATTGTGCCTGTAGGCGAAGACCAAAAGCAACACTTAGAGTTAACGCGTGATTTAGCAGAGCGCTTTAATAAACGTTATGGTAAAACGCTTGTCGTGCCTGAAATTTATTTACCAAAAGAAGGCGCTCGCATTAAATCATTACAAGAGCCAACGAAAAAAATGAGTAAGTCTGATCCAAATACAAAAGCTACAATTAAATTATTGGATACACCAAAACAAATCGAGAAAAAAATCAAAAGTGCTGTTACTGACTCTGAGGGCATTGTGACCTTTGATGCAGAAAATAAACCAGGCGTTGCTAACCTATTAACAATTGAGTCAGCAATTTCTGGTGTAGCTATTGATGATTTAGTAGCAAAATATGCTGGACTTGGCTATGGTGCATTTAAAGCAGGCGTTGCTGAAGCAGTCATTGCTGATTTAACACCTGTTCAAGAGCGCTTTAACGAATTAATTCATTCAACTGAATTAGACCATATTTTAGATGAGGGTGCAGCTAAAGCAAATGAAATTGCTTCTGCTACCGTTAAACGCATGGAAAATGCCATGGGTCTAGGTCGCCGTCGCTAATACCCCACAAAGTATAAAGAGGCTGGGA
>NZ_JPUW01000065.1:0-5788 GCF_000743635.1 Lysinibacillus sp. BF-4
CCTTTATTATTAATAGGGCTTTTTTTGATAAAAGTAATTGGGTGAAAAATAATGATTTTTATAAGGTTTATGGTAGATGTGCGTTGTAGCTGCCGCCATTGGTGGCACAAGCCATGCCCAGTTACCTGTTACAGGACGCTCTGCCTTTTCTTCGGCCTGTTCAAACAATTTAAATTGTTGCGCCGCATTGTGATGATCCACAATACTAACTCCCTGTTCCTTAAATGAGTGTAGCACTGCGACATTTAGCTCTACTAATGCACGGTCTTGCCATAAAGTTGCCTGTGTACTCGTATCTAAATCAAATACGGCCGCAACTTTAGGTAATTGATTATAGCGGTCAACATCGGCAAAATTACGCGCACCTATTTCTGTGCCCATATACCAGCCATTAAAAGGTGCAGCTGGGTACTCAATGCCACCACCGTCTAATTTCATGTTAGCAATCATCGGCACTGCATACCAACGCAGGTCTAATTCGCTAAAACGCTCATTTGTGGGATGCGTCATTGGCACTTCTAGCACATACTCTTTTGGCACTTCATATAAACGCGGTAGTGTATGGTTAACTTGAATGACGAGTGGTAATACATCAAAGCGACCATATTTTGGTTGCCAGCCCAAGTCAATACATACCTTTGTAAATTCTACAGAAGCGGGGTCGCCTATAATACCTTCAGCTGTTTCATACCCTGCGTAGCGCACTAGTTGTTCGTTCCAAATACGCACACGCTCTGGATGAAACACAGTAATCGTTGGACGGATTTTGCCGCCATTGGAAGCAAATTGAATGTGATGTAGTAGACGTTCGAAAATCGTATCATGCGTTAAGGTTTGACGTTCGTCAAATACATGTAGTGATTGCCAAAACAAACGGCCAATGCATTTATTACTATTGCGCCATGCGACACGAGCCGCATGTGTTAGTTCATCCGTTGTTTGCCAATAACTCCCCTTTTCCTTAATAACAGCCATGCGTTGCTCCGCATAACCCTCAGGTTGCTTTGTTTCTTGCTCATATATTGTTAAAAATGAATGTATCTCATCATAATTCATAGGTAATCGTTCCCTTCCTTCTTATCATAAAGAAAAAAGCGCGTAGGCTACAACATTTTTTCGTAACCAAAACATACATATTATATACATGACTTAATTTAGTCAAAAGGGAAAAAATAATGGCACAGCAATCATCATAACAACAAACATGATAATATGAAGCGGCATACCAATTTTAACAAAGTCACCAAATGTATAGCCACCTGCTGTCATAACTAGAGCATTGGTTGGTGAAGCAATAGGTGTAGCAAATGACATACTTGCCGCAATTGCTACTGCCACCATAAATGGCATGGGGCTAACTGCCATAGCAAGCGCCGCACTAAGCGCAATGGGCGCAAATAGTACAGCTGTTGCAGTATTACTAATAAATTGTCCAAAGGTAGCTGTTAAAATATAAATCCCTATCAACACGCCATAAGCACCGTAATCACCTAAAGCTTGAATAATACCTGCTGACAACACATTCATGCCCCCTGTTTTTTCGAGAGCTGTTGCCATAGGTAACATAGCTGCGACTAACACAATACTTTCAAAGTTCATATTGCCATAAGCATCGTCCATATTACGTAAACAGCCCGTAATGACCATTGCTACTGCTCCAATTAATACAGAAATAACAGGTGAAAACACTTCAAATACCATAAGCAATACCATGACAAGCATAATTGCACCTGCGATTGGTGCTTTACCGGTAGCAGCTGCAATAGATGCATGCTCCTTTGGCTGTCCAATCACTACAACATTTTGCGTCTCACGCGCCAGCATTTCGATTTCGTCCCATGCACCTTGTACTAAAATTGCATCACCAAAACGTAAACGATGCTCCGCCATATTTTGTAGCTTATAACCGCCTCTGCGATTAATGCCAATAATATTTAAATTGTATTTTTCACGAAAACCAATCTTACTAATCGTTTGATTGATAAACTGCGAATGTGGTGTTAATAACACCTCTGCAACACCAAGTTGCTTAGAAATTAACTCACTGGCCTCATTATCACTAAATGCGACATGCGTCAGCGAAAAATCTTTAGCAAAACGTGTAATATCTTGCACATCCCCCTGCACATACAACACATCATCTGCATGAATGACACTCGTTGGCCCGGCCATCTCTTGATAGGTCATTGGCAAAAGATTTAAGCCCTCTGTAGATTTGCGGTGAATTTTCATAATACAAAGATGGTAAGTAGCAGGTAACTTTAAATCAGCAAGACGCTGATTTACAATCGTTGAATCTGCCGGCACAGTTAAAGTATAGAGCTGACGATCAAGCTGATAATCCGTCACAAGTTTTTTAGGTGACAGCGTATAGCCTTCCGCGGATTGTGTTCGATTTCTTTTATTAGGTAACAAGTGATTGCGCACTAACACCAAATAACTAATCCCTACTACTAATCCAATAATGCCAATCGGTGTAAGGGCAAAGAAACCCATCTTATCAAAACCATTATCCACCAACACTTGACTAACAATTAAGTTCGGTGGCGAAGCGATTAATGTCATTAAGCCCGATAAACTCGCGACAAATGATAATGGGATTAAAAATTTAGCAGGGCTTTCATTAATGCTTATCGCAATACTTACTACAATAGGCATCATTAACGCGACAGTACCTGTATTACTCATAAATGCGCCAACAATCCCTACAATTACTAACAATAAAATAAATAGTCGGCGCTCACTATCACCTGACCACTTTAATAATAGCTGCCCTGCCATACCTGCTAAACCTGTGCGTAAAATCCCTGCACCTACCACAAATAATCCAGCTATCATAATAACAACCGAATTTGAAAAGCCTGCGAGTGCTTCAGCTGGCGTTAAAATACGCGCTATTACAAAAGCAAGTAGCGCCATGACTGCAACTAAATCTGCGCGTACACGGTTTGTCATAAATAAAAAAATCGTTACGCCTAAAATCGTAAACGTAAGCGTTAATTGCATACTCTATTATTTCCCTTCTATAACTATCATCTCTTACATTGTACCTACTTTTAATAAAAACACACGTGACGTTTTAAATATTTATAAAACGGGAAGTATTTTATTGGACATTTTTTAACTTATGATATATATTACTTATTAAGAATCATTATAATCTAATTTTAATTTTAAATATATTTCTAGGAGGAACTTAAATTATGACAAACTCTCAAGATAAAAGCCGACGCTTCACCACAGCAGGCGGTGCACCAGTAGTAAGTAACCACGACTCAATGTCTGCAGGCCCACGCGGTCCATTATTATTACAAGACGTATGGTTAGTAGAAAAATTAGCTAACTTCAACCGTGAAGTAATCCCTGAGCGACGCATGCACGCAAAAGGTGGCGGTGCGCACGGTACATTCACTGTGACGCATGATATTACACAATACACGAAAGCTAAAATTTTCTCTGAAGTTGGTAAACAAACGCCAATGTTCGCTCGTTTCTCAACAGTAGCTGGTGAACGCGGTGCAGCTGATGCTGAACGCGATATTCGCGGCTTTGCACTTAAATTTTATACTGAAGAAGGTAACTGGGATTTAGTTGGTAACAATACACCTGTATTCTTCTTCCGTGACCCATTACACTTTACAGATTTAAACCACGTGGTAAAACGTGACCCACGTACAAATATGCATAACCCTAATTCAAACTGGGATTTCTGGACTTCTTTACCTGAAGCTATGCACCAATTAACAATTTTAATGTCTGACCGCGGTATTCCATCAGGCTTCCGTAATATGCACGGTTTTGGTTCTCATACGTACTCAATGATTAATGCACAAAACGAACGCGTGTGGGTAAAATTCCACTTCCGTACAGAGCAAGGTATTGATAACTTAACAAATGCTGAAGCTGAAGCTGTTGTAGGTAAAGACCGTGAGTCTTCTCAACGCGACCTTTACACTTCAATCGAAAACGGCGACTTCCCTAAATGGAAAGTGTACATTCAAGTAATGACTGAACAAGAAGCACGTGAACTTCCTTACAACCCATTCGACTTAACAAAAGTTTGGTACAAAGGCGACTTCCCACTAATTCCTGTTGGTGAGTTTGAGTTAAACCGCAACCCTGACAACTACTTTGCTGAAGTTGAGCAAGCTGCATTTGCACCATCAAACATCGTACCTGGTATTAGCTTCTCACCAGATAAAATGTTACAAGGTCGTATCTTTGCTTATGCTGATGCACAACGTTACCGCTTAGGTGTTAACCACTACCAATTACCAGTCAACGCACCAAAATGTCCATTCCGTACATTCCACCGCGACGGTGCAATGCGCTTTGATGGCAACCTTGGTAGCACAATGAGCTATGAACCTAACAGCTACGGTGAGTGGGAACATAACTTAGATTATAAAGAACCAGAATTACCACTTGAAGGTGGCGCTGGCATCCATGATTTCCGTGAGGATGACAATAACTACTTCGAGCAACCAGGTAAATTATTCCGCTTAATGAATGACGAAGAAAAACAACGTCTATTTGATAATACAGCAGGCGATATGGCTCCAGTTGAGGAGTTCATTAAACGTCGTCACATCTTACACTGCTACTTAGCTGATCCAGCGTACGGTGAAGGTGTTGCGAAAGCAATGGGCTTAACGCTTGATGGCATGGACTTAACAAACCCATATACAAAGTAATATACTAGAATGAGGCAGCTGAGGCTGTCTCATTTTTTTTGAGGAGTGATTGTCTTGCTACAGCATTATTTTTCGGTGCAATCGCGTTTTTGGTATATACATCTTGCCTTTATCGGTCTATATATTATGACGAGTTCGGTTTGGCTTGGTCTTTTCGCTATGGTGCTTGGCGCTGGGTTTGCGGACTGGGGTGTATGGTCAAATTTCACTTTTATTTTTGGTACAGGTTTCTTTTTATCTCTTTACCATCTCGTTATTAATTTTATTGGTGTTAGAGCGCTACCAAAAGGAAAACGCCTGCTAACCTTTATTGGTTATCAAGCGCTTAGTTGGTTTTGGTTTAGCTTATTATTTATGGTTTTGACTACGATTCGAACTTTTTTACTTTAATTTTTTCATCTATTGGTGAGAAGCCTGTTGCGTAAACTACGTGAGGCTCCTCACCTTTTTTATTAACCTCAGCTGTTAGTGATATATATTCGTAGCTTAGCTTTTGCTTCGCCATTTCTGCTTTAGCATCCTCCGCAAACTGTGTATATTGTTCAAGCGTCATTGCCGACGCATCTAGTGTAATAAATGCTACGAGTGGATGATTGGGCTCAAAATCTACAGACCATGTCGTATGTGGCTCATGCTCACCCTTTGTCACTTCAAGATACGTTTCAATATGTTTAACAGGCATAGCACTTAGCCAATCACCAATTTGTTGTGATGCCTCTGCCCCAAGCTTAGTCATCATAGGCTCATCTAAACGTGCCTCATAAATCCCATCACGCTTAATTTTATTACCCCAAAAACCACCAATTACCATAGGGTATGCTTGTCCATCAATTGTAGCTGTAAAGTTATAGCCACCTGTTGTAATATCATGCGCCTGCGCTGTAATAGTAATCGCTTCATTTGGATAGGTTGCCTCTACATAATGTGTAGCTGTTGTAGTTGCTAATACTTTTGAAAATGGATTGCCAAAAAAGGCGTTATATATGCCAAGCCCAAAGGTGATAATGGCACTAATTGCGATAATTTTAAACCACTTTTTATTCATCATGTTCCCCCTTAGTATGGCTCTATTATACAAGAAAAAGAGGCTGGGA
>NZ_JPUW01000066.1:0-5463 GCF_000743635.1 Lysinibacillus sp. BF-4
GTGGATTGAAATCGTACTACGTTATCGCCGAAGAGTTAGGTATTGTCGCTCCTTTCATTAGGAGCGTGGATTGAAATACAATGCGGCAGGTGGCAACTACGGAGACCACCGGTCGCTCCTTTCATTAGGAGCGTGGATTGAAATATTACTTTGATGCCATTTACATCAGCATTGAAAGTCGCTCCTTTCATTAGGAGCGTGGATTGAAATAAGAAAGCGGCACAGGCGATTGTAGGCGGCTCAGTCGCTCCTTTCATTAGGAGCGTGGATTGAAATAATCATGCGGCGGCTCGTGTTAGCGTCAATCTTTGTCGCTCCTTTCATTAGGAGCGTGGATTGAAATGCTTTGCGCTCCTGGTACTTAATCCAGTCAGCTGGTCGCTCCTTTCATTAGGAGCGTGGATTGAAATGAAATGGGCGGTATTACACCTGCAACAATTAATAGTCGCTCCTTTCATTAGGAGCGTGGATTGAAATCAGCTGTATACAATTTCATCGTAGCGTTCTGTGCGTCGCTCCTTTCATTAGGAGCGTGGATTGAAATAACCATTCAACACCTTATGTCACGTTACGATACATCGTCGCTCCTTTCATTAGGAGCGTGGATTGAAATTACCACCTGAACAAGCAACACCGCAATATTTAGGTCGCTCCTTTCATTAGGAGCGTGGATTGAAATGACTGCTGGTCCTGATGGTGCTTATATTTATCAGTCGCTCCTTTCATTAGGAGCGTGGATTGAAATGGATGTGCTGGGTAGGTAGGCAAGTCATCCACTGTCGCTCCTTTCATTAGGAGCGTGGATTGAAATTAAAGGTATCAATGCATCAGGCTCAGCTTTCGGTCGCTCCTTTCATTAGGAGCGTGGATTGAAATTTTAATATCCTCACCAGTTTTGCCCCACAGTCCGTCGCTCCTTTCATTAGGAGCGTGGATTGAAATAGGAGGAATATGCTTGGAATACATGCCGTGTTTGCGTCGCTCCTTTCATTAGGAGCGTGGATTGAA
This sequence comes from Lysinibacillus sp. BF-4, assembly GCF_000743635.1. Lineage (NCBI taxonomy): Bacteria > Bacillati > Bacillota > Bacilli > Caryophanales > Bacillaceae > Lysinibacillus > Lysinibacillus sp. BF-4. Next base: position 1,009 of record NZ_JPUW01000066.1, read on the forward strand.
ATTTTGTAAGTGGGTGTGATAGCCCTAACAATCCGTACGTCGCTCCTTTCATTAGGAGCGTGGATTGAAATCGCGACTAGGATTAGACATCGAGCTGAAAGCGAGTCGCTCCTTTCATTAGGAGCGTGGATTGAAATGTGCCCGAATTTAAAGTGTTTTTTACAACCAACGTCGCTCCTTTCATTAGGAGCGTGGATTGAAATCGTGGGAGAGAAACGCTTTTTATATTGGTGAAGAGTCGCTCCTTTCATTAGGAGCGTGGATTGAAATACCACAGGCGATAGCTCCTAACACAGGCACACGGTCGCTCCTTTCATTAGGAGCGTGGATTGAAATCATTGACACCCCAAGCGCTGAAGCTATCCTTTTGAGGTCGCTCCTTTCATTAGGAGCGTGGATTGAAATATCATCAAACAAAACCGTTTGCTTGAGCAACACAGTCGCTCCTTTCATTAGGAGCGTGGATTGAAATGATTAATGCAGTTGTTAACCAGGTTGTCCACACGCGTCGCTCTTTTCATTAGGAGCGTGGATTGGAATGGTGGAAAAATTTTGACTGCCTTTGTCGCTTTTTAATACGTTACTTCCGTATTGAAGGGCAAAGGGGGAGATACTATGAAGTTATTAACTGAAGAATCACCGTTAGTCGTTTTGCCGCAGTTGGCACAGAAGGTGGGATTGAATGAAGCGATTGTGTTGCAGCAACTTCATTACCGTTCGCGCCTCGGCGTGGAGGAACGAAGCGGCAGGCGCTGGGTGAAAGGGTCGTATGAAGTGTGGCAACAGGAGTTTCCGTTTTGGTCACTCACTACGGTTCGACGCACGTTAATGAAACTTGAAGATAAGGGGTATATCCAGGCGACACAAGCGTTCAATCGCTCACGCAATGACCACACCAAGTGGTACACGTTGTGCTACACCGAGCTAGTCAAAGTGACCGGTTCGAAATGGATGTTACGTTACGACCACATTGAGCACAAGGGCTTGGTCAAGTTGGACGGAACAATACGTAAAGATATAAAAGATATAAAGAAATATTATATCGCGCTAACGCGAGATGTGATTCTTTTTTTGAACGATAAAGCGGATAAAACCTTCAACCCAGAGAGCAGGAAAAGCCAGCGCCTCGTGACAGAAGTAGCGATGCGGGGTTACACGTATGATGACTTTATTGCGGTCATTGAAGCTAAAGTGAAAGTGTGGCAAGATACGCCGTATGCCCGCTATTTACGGCCAAGTACGTTATTTGGTTTACGCTTTGAAAGTTATTTGAAAAAAGTAAAACCGCCCAAAAAAGCTGTGCCGCTTGATGTTGTGCTCGACTTTGAAGAAGGTGAAAGCTGATGGAACAAGTAGTGCTTGCCGAAAAAAGTTTGTTGGGTACGATGCTTGCGGATAACACGTACATTGCCGACACATTGCTTATCCCCGCGCATTTTGCGACGCACCAGCACCGTTTTATTTTTAGCCAAATGCAGCACTTACAAAAAAGTGGGCATCATGTGGATTATATTACGCTACTGACGACGGCAGAGCCGCAAGCACTTGGGGGCGCTAATTACTTGCAGGAGCTGACGTACTGCGCCAACCCTGAAAAATTTACGCACTACCAAAAGGCGTTGCTTGCGCATTGGCGTTACGGGCAAAAGCATAAAATTTTGCATCAGGCACAAACGATGGACTGGGAAGTGGATGCGATTTTTCAAGCGCTTGAAGCGATTAGTTTACATCAAGAACCGATGTGTTTACCCATTCAACCTGACCTTGAAGCGCTGAAAAACTTACCTTTTGAGCCGCGCGCGTCGCGGGGTGTTATGACGGGGCTTGCCGACCTCGACCGGGCGCTAAATGGTTTTCAGCCTAAAGAGTTAACGCTTATTGCGGCGCGTCCTTCGATGGGAAAAACGGATGTCATGAATCACTTCGCTCGCACAGCGGCACAGCGCGAGCACACGGTACTGGTGTTTTCACTTGAGATGGCAAGGCAGACGATTATTGAGCGCCAAATTGCGGCAGAAGGCAATTATAATCGCTTAAAAATGCGTGATCCGTACCGTCATTTTACAGAAGGGCAAAAGGCGAGCTGGGGCGAGACGCTCGGGAAAATGATGCCGTATGATTTATATATTAACGACCGTGCAGGGCTAACCGTTGCCGAAATTCAAGCGCAGGCGCGCCATATTATTCGCCGTAGTACAAAGCGACCGATTATTTTTATTGATTATATTCAGCTCATTCGACCATCGGAGTCCCTTGCGACCGCAGCGCAAATGATGGGGGCGATTAGTTGGGGGTTAAAGCAACTCGCTAAAGAGCTCGATTGCCCAGTAGTCGTGCTGTCACAACTGTCACGCAGCGTTGAGCAACGCCAAGACAAACGTCCTGTGCTGAGTGATTTGCGTGATTCAGGCAACCTCGAACAAGATGCTGATGTTGTGATGTTTTTATACCGCGATAGCTACTATGAACGAACGAATGACGAAACGCTAGAGCTCCATATTGCCAAGCATCGCAATGGGCCAACGGGTAAAGTAGCGGTGCATTACCAACGTGCGACAGGGGTGATTCGTAGTGGTTAATGTTAGTGAGGCGTTTGCGCTATTAGTCGAAGCGATTACCGGTAAAAATGATGGTTTTTACCGCGTAGTGTACGCCATCTACCGCGAGTTACAGCTTGGGACATTGACGGCAAGTTCGCCTTTTTGTGACGCGGTATTAGATATAACGCACCTTGAAGTGGAGGTGCTGATGAAAAGTGATGTGCTCGCCATTCGCCCTGTGCAACTATATGCGGCGAGGAGCGATGTGGGCTATGCGTTTTATTTGGCACGCGATGCGCTTAGTGTTAAGCATTTACATAGCGACACATTTCGCGACACTACAAAAGTAATCAATGCAAGTCGCTTGCTCTATACGTCATTTACGCTCGCTGCGACGGGCGAAACCATTAGCCCTTACGATTTTCGTCACCGTGTGCCGTGTTTGCCGTATTATTTAGGTAGAGCGGAAGCGGGGCAGTACGTACTTTACCGTTAAGGAGCAACTAAAAAGCGAAGGCCAACAGAAAACATGGCGTTCGCTTTTTTTGTTTGGAAGTATAAAGGCTGTTTCGGTCAATCAACTGAAAGTAAAAAAACGCTTTTGATGTCTGCTTTCCAACTGCGTTGAAGTTGAACAGTCGTTTTGACATTTAATACCCTCCAATGCCAGCGCAACTGAGCGCTTTGCTCAACTTTTTGTTGTAATCCAGTTTCGAGGGCTAGCTTCTTCGGCTGTTTCGATCAATCAACTGAAAGCAAAAAAACGCTTTCGTTGCTTGCCCTCCAACATCCTGTGAAGCTGACCAAGCCCTCTCAACTTTTTGTTTGGGCCCAGTTTTTGATGGCGATGATGACTTCTTGGAAGGCTTGACCGTTGTCGGTTAGGTGGTATTCGACTTTCTTTTTAGAGTCGCACAGGTAGGTTTTTTCGACGAGGTTAGCGTCGATGAGTTCGTTAAGGCGCTCGGTTAACAGGCGGTCAGAGATGCCTGGGATTTGTTCGTGCAGTTCATGGTAGCGCTGTGGTCCCTTGCACAGCACGTATAAGATTGCGCCCATCCAACGCTTGCCGATAAATTCGATGGTGTCGTGGTAGACGGTGCACAGTTGCTCGTTCATAAAAATTCCCCCTCTTTTGTAGTTTAACATAATTGTTGACGAATGAACTTACTTTTGGTAAGCTAATTTTGCAAACTTACAAAAAGTAAGTAACTACGAGGAGGCAATACAAATGACAACTTCAACACAATCGACGGTACTACAAGTCATGCAAGACCGAAAATCGGTGCGCATTTATGATGATAGCCATACCATTTCAAACGAGGTATTAACAAAATTATTAAGCGACGCAACAACTGCACCATCAAGCAGTAACTTACAGCCTTGGCGCTTTATCGTCTTCAATAACAAAGCGTCACAACAAGAGCTACGTACCATTGCCTACAATCAGGAGCAAGTCGAAACAGCATCAGCTGTCATCGCGATTATTGGTAACCGCGATATGCATAAACGTGTGGAGCGCATTTACAACCAAAACGTGACAGAGGGTCATTTAAGCGAAGCACAGCGCGATATGATGATCGAAAATACAACAAAAGCTTACACAGCAGCATCTGACGCAGCGCGTACACAAATTGCGACATTTGATACAGGCTTAATTGCGATGCAAATTATGTTACTCGCAAAAGACCAAGGCTTAGACACCGTCGCAATGGGCGGCTTTGATAAAGCAAAATTCCATGAGCGTTACGAACTAGCTGACTATGAGTTCCCAGCCGTGTTACTTTCCATTGGTAAAGCAGCGGGCGAGGCATACGGTTCATCACGCATCCCAGTGGAAGAATTAGTCACATTTAAATAAGCTAAGTGAGCGGTACTTCGTTATGAAGTACTGCTTTTTTTATAGTAATATTTA
>NZ_JPUW01000067.1:0-5313 GCF_000743635.1 Lysinibacillus sp. BF-4
TATGCGTGAAGAGGAAGTCAGTCTATTAATTGCGGTGGACCGCCATCGTAACTTGCGCGGCTACATTACGGCAGATGATGCGCGTGAGGCAGCTAAGCAAGGTAGTAAAGATTTAGTAGCCTACCTCCAAACGGATATTAAAACGGTTGAGGCAGATACGCTCATTCAAGATGTCTTTAATGTTATTTATGATGCACGTACGCCAGTCGCTGTTGTAAAAGGCGAGCGTCTACTCGGTGTAATTATTCGTGGTGTTGTTATTGAAGCACTTGCGAAGACAGAGGAGGTACAGTAATGAGCAACTTTTTAGATACAGTACCTAAAATACCTCTAGCTGAATGGGTAGATGATGGGATGAAGTGGTTAACGACCACATTCCGCCCAGCCTTTGATTTTATTAAAAACAATGGTAAATGGTTGATGGATACTACAGCGGATATGTTAACAGCAATACCACCAATTATATTTATCTTGTTAATGGTAGTGTTGGCATTCTTTGCGGCACGTAAAAAATTTGGGCTACCGACTTTTACTTTAGTCGGTTTGCTGTTGGTATATAACCAAGGGCTTTGGCCACAACTTATGGATACGTTTAACTTAATTTTATACGCAAGTATATTATCTATTATCATTGGTGTGCCTACTGGGATATTAATGGCGAAAAGTGAAACAGCAGAAAAAATCATTAAACCTATTTTAGACTTTATGCAAACAATGCCCGCGTTTGTTTATTTAATTCCTGCGGTTGCATTCTTTGGTATTGGTTTAGTACCAGGTGTGTTTGCATCTATTATCTTCGCCCTACCACCAACAGTTCGTATGACAAACCTTGGTATCCGCCAAGTACCACGCGAGCTTGTAGAGGCGGCAGATTCTTACGGTAGTACAGGCTCTCAAAAATTATTTAAAGTAGAGCTACCTTTAGCTAAATCAACAATTATGGCAGGGATTAACCAAACGGTAATGCTTGCGCTATCAATGGTTGTAACTGCGTCAATGATTGGTGCAGATGGTTTAGGTCGAAATGTTTTATCAGCACTTCAACGTGCACAAGCCGGTACAGGCTTCGTAGCAGGGATTTCGCTCGTGATTTTAGCGATTATTTTAGATCGCTTAACACAGAGCTTAGATAGAAAGAAACAGTAATTGAGGGGGAACTTTTTTGAATAACAAATTTAAAGTAGCAGGTTTGGCAATGGCAGCGAGCTTAGCATTAGCAGCTTGTGGCGACAAGGATAAAGATGAGACAGCGAAAGATAAAAACGAAGGTACAGACGCTAACACAACTACAGAAGAATCGAAGGATATTAACCTTGCTTATGTAGAGTGGGATACGGAGATTGCTTCTACTAACGTGGTAGGCGCAGTACTTGAGGACTTAGGCTATAACGTAACATTAACACCACTTGATAATGCTATTATGTGGGAAGCTGTTTCTAATGGAGAGGCAGATGCAATGGTAGCAGCATGGTTACCTCATACGCATGCGGCACAATATGATAAGTATAAAGATGATTTACTAGAGCTAGGGCCTAACTTAGAGGGCGCAAAAATTGGTTTTGTTGTACCTGAGTATATGAAAGTGGATTCTATCGAAGATTTAAAAGACGAAGCAGACAAAACAATTACAGGTATCGAGCCAGGTGCTGGTGTTGTAGCTGCTTCTGAAAAAGCATTAGAGGAGTATGACAATCTTAATGATTGGTCAGTACAAACATCTTCTTCAGGCGCGATGACAGTGGCATTAGAGCAAGCAATTGAAGGCAAAAATGATATTATCGTTACAGGCTGGTCACCTCACTGGAAGTTTTCGAAGTATGACTTAAAATATTTAGAAGACCCTAAAGAAGTATTTGGCGGAGAAGAAACAATCAATACGTTTACACGTAAAGATTTAGATAAAGATATGCCAAATGCTTACTCAGTGTTAGACGCATTTGAGTGGACTTCGGATGATGTAGAGACAGTTATGCTTGAAGTAACTGATGGCAAAGATCCAAAAGAAGCGGCACGTGACTGGATTGAAGCGAATAAAGATAAAGTAGATGCGTGGACAAAGGACGTTAAGTAAAACCGTCTTAAACAACAAATCAAGGCGGGAGAAAACTCTGTTTTCTTCTGCTTTTTTTATAGGAGGAAAACAAATTGAAAAAATTTACACTTGTAAGTGCAGCATTAGCAACTAGCTTAGTATTAGCAGCATGTGGCGATAAAGCCGATGACAAAAATAAAGATGAAGCAACTGGTACTGACGACGAGAAGGATATTAATTTAGTTTATGTAGAGTGGGATACAGAGGTGGCATCTACTAACGTAGTAGGCGAAGTATTAAAAGATATGGGGTATAACGTGACCTTAACACCGCTCGACAATGGTGTAATGTGGGAATCAATTGCAAAAGGTGAGGCAGATGCAATGGTAGCAGCATGGTTACCTAAGATGCACGCTCCTAAAATGGAACAATACAAAGATGACGTTATGGAGCTAGGTCCAAATCTTGAGGGCGCTCGTGTCGGATTAGTTGTACCGAAATATATGGAAGTAGATTCGATTGCTGATTTATCAGACGAAGCTAATAAAACAATTACAGGTATTGAGCCAGGTGCTAATACTATGGAGATAACGGAAAACTTAGCGACAGATTACCCTAATTTAAGTGACTGGAGTGTAGCAGCCTCATCTTCAGGTGCAATGACAGTAGCTTTAGGGCAAGCTTATGAAAATGAAGAAGACATTGTAGTAGTGGGCTGGTCACCACACTGGAAATTTGCGAAGTATGACTTAAAATATTTAGAAGACCCTAAAGAAGCTTATGGTACAACAGAGTCTATCCATACAGTAACACGTTTAGGGTTAGATAAAGATAAACCAGAGGCTTTTGAGCTGTTAGATAATTTTTATTGGACATCAGAGGATAGCGAAACAGTAATGAAGGCTATTTCTGAAGGTGCAGATCCTAAGGATGCAGCCCGTGACTGGATTGAGGCAAATGAAGATACAGTAGAAGGTTGGAAGAAATAATTTCGGAGTTCTTAACTTGGTATTCGTAACATGCTATACTACTATCAAAGAGTAGGGGGGCGAGTCGTATGTCATACGAATATGAGGCACAGGTTAAAAATCGCGTTAAGCGTATGGAAGGTCAATTGCGAGGTATTTTAAAAATGATGGAGGAAGGCAAAGATTGCAAATCCGTTATTACGCAATTATCTGCGGTTCGTTCGGCTGTCGACCGTACAGTAGGCGTTATTGTAAGTGAAAACTTATTAGAGTGTGTACGCAATGCAGAGGGCGATGACGAAAAGGTAAATGCTATGATTCAAGAGGCAATGAACTTAGTAGTAAAAAGTCGATAAGTAAATGAAAAGCACCAAGCTCACAATGGCAGGTCTATACCTGACTGTTGTGGACTTGGTGCTTTTTTGTATTACGTAAAGCGCTCAACTAGCTCATGCATACGCTCTGCCTCTGTATGAAGTTGGACAGAGGAGTGCATAATCGAAGTTACAGCAATTTTTTGTTCGTCGATAGAGGCGTTAATTTCTTCTGTAGCTGCGGCAGACTCTGTAGCAACTGTAGCGATCTCATTAATAGCTTTAACTACAATAAGTCGGTTGTCACTCATAGCTACCATACTATTATCTAATGCAGTAAGGTGCTCGCTAATACTTGTGATAGCTGCTGACAGCTGATTAAAGGCATCGTGTACTTCATCAATAGCTAGTACTTGTGATGAAGATAGCGCCAATGTACGTTGCATTTTGGTATCTGCGTTTGTAGCATCTGCTTCGATACGATGTAGTACGCCACGTACATGTGTAGTTGCGCTATTCGTTTGTTCAGCAAGTTTGCGTACTTCTTCAGCAACGACAGCAAAACCTTTGCCATGTTCGCCCGCTCGCGCAGCCTCAATACTTGCATTTAATGCGAGTAAATTTGTTTGCTCCGAAATGGAGGTGATGGTTTGCACAATGTTTTGGATTTCCTGCATTTGTGTAGTTAAGCCAGAAAAATTTGTGCGAAGTTCATCAATAACAGCTGTAAATTGTAGCGAGCCTTCTTTTAATTCTTCTACGCGCTGTTGTCCTGTCGTTTGTGAACTAATAATCGTGTTCATACTTGTAGTGATTTCACCATAGGCGTGTGTAGTAGTTGCGATTAAGGTCGAAAGTGCTTCTACTTTAGTAATTGCTTCCTCGGCTTCTTCGGCTTGTGTAACAGCACCACTAGAAATGGCTGAAATCGCTAAATGGATTTCGTCTGCTGAAGCGGTAGTTTGCTCAGTAATTGCGCTTAGGGTCTCCGAGGACTCACGCATTTGCAGTGAGGAATCACGTGTATTGCCTACCATCTCGTTTAAACTTTGTTTCATATTATTAACATTAGTGGCTAGTGTACCTAGTTCATCTTTTGTTAATAGAGGGATGTCTTCGCCTGTGAGTTTCCCTTTTGCGATATCTGAAGTCATCACCATAATGCGACGGATATAGCTAGTCATGCGACCAGAGAAAAACCAAAATAGTGCAATGCCTACGCTAACAGCAAGTACAGTAACGATAAGGGCATAGAGTAGTACGTTTTTAGCGCCTGCGTTAAAGTCCATTTCATACGTGCCAGCTACAATAACCCAGCCCCAATTGCTATCTTTCGTAGCATAGGTAATTTTAGGAGCAATAGTGTTAGGCTCATTAGGAAGCGGCCAATCATAGCCCACAAAGCCACCACCATGATTGGCTTTATCAATAATTTCCTTCATAAAGTAGCGACCTTCTGCTGTTTGTAAATCAAGGGTGCTATCACCTTCAATTGTAGGGTGAGCTACCGCAATGCCATCTTCTGTTACGGCATAAAAGTAAAAATTATCGCCATAAGTGATGTCGTTAGTAATAGTGCGTGTACCATCCGCATTTTTAGTGCCAATAATTTGGCTACGTGCCATCTCTTGTGCTTCCTCTAATGTGAGGTTGCCAAGCTTTACTTGATTATCTAAAGTGCTAATGAGTTGTGTAATGCCTAGTGCGCCATTTTGGAGCCCTAGCCTGCCTACACTGTCTAGTTCATTTTTTGCCACTATGTAATTAACGATGCCGATAAGTAACGTAGGAATAAGAATTACAATAATGGCTAAGCCAACAAGTTTGTTACGTACAGAATGCCTCATACAAATCACTCCCTATTAACTACTCAAAAGAGAAAAATAACGTTTAATATACAAAAATAATGATTAAGTTACATTTCCTTTCTCTTAGTATAATATAAAAGTCGTGATTTGAAAGAGTTTTCTGACAAATAAAAAATACCACTCTCAAATTT
>NZ_JPUW01000068.1:0-5026 GCF_000743635.1 Lysinibacillus sp. BF-4
TTGCTTCACGGAGCAGTTGCGGCGTATGCGCTGTAAATGTAATTGTAAAATTACTCATTCGAAACAAATGACTCATGCACGCGCTCCCAAAACGGAAACGGACGGAAACGTGCAAAACGAATTTTTTTCTCGGCAACTGTAAATGTAATTGTTTTAATATCCTTCTTTACTAATTGCAAATGATCCACAGTCATATTAAAGCTCTGCTCATTCACAGGTTTTAACACACACTTATGATGCGCTGGCAATACAAGTGGCGAGCCTACAGTACGAAACACGCGATTATTAATCGACGCAATTTCCGTCATTTGAATGGCTGGTAAAGTTGGGTGGATAATCGCGCCACCTAACGCCTTATTGTACGCTGTGCTGCCTGACGGTGTAGACACACATAGCCCGTCGCCTCGGAAACGCTCAAAGTGATCGTCATTTAACTCCACATCCATCACTAACGTAACATCCGGTGATTTTACCGTTGCCTCATTTAATGCTAAATGTGATTCTGCTGGTGAGTTATAATGCTCCACCACCATCTCAAGCAATGGGTAGGCCACTACGCGAAAATCGCGCTTAGCAATTGAAAGCACTAACTTCTCTAGCTCGGATGGCTTCCAATCAGCATAAAAACCCAAATGCCCCGTATGAATCCCCACAAAAGAAACGGTATCTAATAAATGGCTATAGCGATGGAAGGCATGCAGTAGCGTGCCATCCCCCCCAATCGAAATCACTACATCGGGATTTTCTTCGTCTAATGTTAATCCAAAATCCTGCAAATACGTCGTAGCTAACGACATTAGCTCATTTGATTGCTCATCGCGACGTGATTGAATTGAAAATCTCATTATGATTCACGCTCCTCATTCGTTCGAATCGTTACATTCGATGCCTCTTTATATTCCGTAAAGTACGCTTGTGCATCTTGAATCTCACTGCGAATCGACGACATTTCTTCATCTAAGCGGAATGCTGCTTCTGCGGCGCTTTGCAGTCGATTTTTAATTTCATCAGGGAATACACCCTTGTATTTATAGTTTAACGAATGCTCAATAGACGCCCAAAAGTTCATCGCCAGTGTACGAATTTGGATTTCTCCATAAACAATGACACGTCCATTAATCGTTTCGACAGGATACTCAATAAGCATATGATGCGAGCGGTAGCCGCTTGGCTTACTATGTGTAATATAGTCACGCTCCTCAATCACACGCATATCATTACGCTGACGAATCAGCTCAGACACTGTCGCAATATCATCAACAAACTGACACATAATACGCAAGCCTGCAATATCCTGTAGTGCCTTACCGAGCTCAACAGATGGTTGAAAGACAAGTTCCTTCTCCAACGCCTTTTCGTAAATGCTTGCTAACGGTTTTACGCGCCCCGTTACAAATTCAATTGGCGAATTTGTATTAGCATTACTAAACTGCGTCCGCATACCTTTTAATTTTACCTTTAACTCATCAACTGCCTGCTTATACGGTCCTAAGAAAACTTCCCATTGTCCCATCTTTTAACCCCCTGTCACCAACTACTGCAAGACTTGTTCAAACGTAGCTTCTACTTGCGCTACAAAAGCTGTGCCGTAGTTATCATTTCCCTCTATATTAAAAAGTAATGCTGTTAATTCTTCTTTAAAGTTAGGTAGTGGTAAAGTTACCGTACCATCTGTTACAAATAGCTCAGGTGCTTGTAGCATAGTTGCTAACGTTGCCCAATGCTCCGCTTCAATACGCAGATGGACATAGGTCTCCCCTGCATCAAGTAAATAAATAAATGCAAAATTGTCAGAGTCCGCAATGACCTGCCCTGCTCCTTGAATTTGGTCATTCAATTCATTTTCGTTTACAATGAATTGAAACGTTTGTTCATTAATTTTTTGTACTTCGATTGTTTTACGCAATTGCCTACTTCCCTTCGACATATTTCTTCTCATATTTTATCACACGTTGTCGAAAAGTTAACGATAATCTACGAAAAGAGGGGTTCTTCCATGAAAGAAACCGAAATTGAATTTAAAAATATGCTAACGCAAAATGAATACACGAAGCTACTCGCGCATTTTGCTGTAGCTGATGAGGATATTATTGCGCTACGCAATGATTATTTTGATACGCCCGCACTTGCCATCAAGGATTTGCATAGTGCCTTACGCATTCGTCAAACAGCTAGTTACATTGAGTGCACACTTAAACAGGCTACAAGTAAACATACAAGCACAGAAATTAACGTACCACTCACGGCTGTTCAGGCTGACCAATTGCGCAACGACCTCACACTACTACCTGAAGCCATTGCTACACCACTGCAAACTAAAGGTGTACCACTTGCTACTATCGCTTGCTTTGGTACGCTCGAAACGCACCGCGTAGAGCTTGCTTACAAAGGTGGGTTACTCGTTTTCGACCACACGTTCTATTTGCAACAAGAGGATTATGAGGTAGAATATGAAGCAGAAGACGAACAACTTGGGCAAAAAATCTTTGCGGATTTTTTACAACACCATCAACTACCCGTGCGTCCAGCTACTAAAAAAAATTGCACGCTTTAGTGCCGCTTTAGATGCACAGAAAGGGCAAAATTAATGGATATTAAATCAATGGGCACGATGCTTCAAATTCAAGCATTACAAACGCTCGGCAGCACACAGTCTAACCCGCTTCAAGCAGACAATAGCTCTTCTTACTTTTCATCTATGATTCAAGAAATGATGCAGAACTACAGTCAAGGTAATATGTTTGGCGGCGTTCAAAGTATGGCTGAAGCTAATCAAGCACCAACTACATATTTAGATGCACTGCGCTATCAAGGTGATACTAAGCTGCCATCTGCCATGATGGGGATGCTTAACTCAAGCGCTATGCAAAACAATCCACAAGTGGCACAAATGCTGCAAAGCCTTTCACCAACTACAACGACTGATTTTAGTCAGGTTATGGGTTCTGCAACATTTACAGGTGCATTAGAAGGCGCTAATAAATACGCTGCTATTATTAAAAAAGCTTCTACCACTTATGGTGTGCCAGAAAAACTCATCGCCGCCATTATGAAGCAGGAATCCAACTTCAATCCAAATGTTGTAAGCTATGCTGGCGCGCAAGGTTTGATGCAATTAATGCCAGGCACAGCACGTCATGTCGGGGTTACTAACCCATTTGACCATGAGCAAAATATTATGGGTGCTACAAAATACATTAGCCAAATGTTAAAGCAACATGGCAACGACCCTACCATCGCGTTAGCGGCTTATAATGCAGGGCCAGGTAATGTAGCAAAATATGGTGGTATCCCACCATTTAAGGAAACACAAAACTATGTAAAAAATGTGCTTGGCTATTACCGAGCATAACGGAAAAGGAGTGCATACCTTGCGCTCCTTTTAGCTTTCTAACAATGCGCTGTGACTACAAGTGAGCGATTTGTTTGTTTAATACTAAAGTCGTTGCTAAAATGAGTATAATCCATAGCAAATGGAGATGTTTTTTTCAGTAGTCAATACGTTTTTGATCTACTGTATTTTTTTAATTTATTTTGCAAAGGGGTATCACACCTATGAGTCCAAATTATACCGTTCCTTACGATGAGATTGGCGCCGAAAAACTAGAGCAGCTAATGAACGCCTTTTATAAACGCGTCGCTGTGCATCCTGTGCTTATTCCTATTTTTCCTACTGACCTAACTGAGACGATACGTAAACAAATTCAATTTCAAACGCAGTACTTAGGCGGCCCTAATTTATTCACTGAAGAACACGGTCACCCTATGATGCGCGCACGTCATATGAACTTCGCCATTACACCAGATTCCGCACAAGCTTGGCTAGAGTGTATGCATGAAGCAATGGATGAGGTTGAGCTAGCTCCTAAATTCAAAGAAATTTACTACAAGCGTTTAGTATTAACTGCTCATCATATGATTAACCGACCAAATATAGATGAGGGGGATAAATAAAGTGACTAATAGTCCTATGCTTTCAGAGCCTATACCAACAGTGGCATCTTTTAACAAGCCGATTGAGCTATATGTTTTTATTAATCCACTTCACGAAAGTGCCTTTGAAATGCTAGCAACTATTCGTAAATTACAATTAGAATATGACCATTACTTTACATGGCGCTTTGTATTAAGCTCTGATTTAGTGTCATTAAATAGTATCAGCGAGCATATCGGGCAACGCCTAGAACAGCGCGTTAGCCACCCTGTGCTACCCTCGCTAGCAATCAAAGCAGCAGAGCTACAAGGTAAGCGAGCAGGTCTTCACTTTTTAGCTAAGCTACAAGAGTACATTCGTTTAAATGTACCGCATATTACTTCGTACGAGACTATGATAGCAATAGCAGAAGAAATCAATCTAGACATGGTAGAATTTACATCCGACTTTAGCTCAAAGGAAGCGGCACGTGCATTACAATGTGACTTGTACATACGCAGAGAGATGGAAGTCGATGAAACACCAAGCATTGTATTTTTTAATGAATGCATAGAAGATGAAGGTTTAAACGTAAGTGGCACGTATGACTATAATGTCTACGAGCATATTTTAGAAGAAATGCTAGAAGAGCAATTGGTGCGACGCCCATTGCCTACTATGGAAGATTTATTTAGACGCTTTACTACACTATCTACAAATGAAATCGCATTTATTTATTCATTACCACTGCATCATGTAGAGCGTGAATTAAAGAAGCGCATGTTACAACAGAAGGTCGAGCGCAAGCAATCCGCTAAAACCACATTTTGGCGTTTGCGCGCAACACAAATCTTATAAATATAAAGCGAGCTTACCTAAACAGGTAGCTCGCTCTTTTTTTATAATAAAATAACAAAAGAGACGCCATTAGCCTCGACCGCTAATGACGCCTCTTTTCACAAAGGGGATGGGAGAAATGTTCACGTTCAAACAAAGGGGTGTATGTTTGTTTTGTGATTTATTTCACAATCAATACTTTATCATGTGCAAACCCTTTATGCAACGTATTCAGACGCCTTTCACAAAGTTGTCATAGTTAAAACGTTTTCATCA
>NZ_JPUW01000069.1:0-3746 GCF_000743635.1 Lysinibacillus sp. BF-4
ACATGTAAGGGAGCCGTTTTTTATAAAATTGGTGAGATTAAGCGTGAAAGAGATTCTTTAAACTTAATTAAGTTTGAACGATTATTATAAATATCTACAGTGAGCTCTGTGCAATCGAGCATATCCTTTTCAAAAATCTCTGCTAGTTCATGTGATTTTTCATTATCATAAATAAAAGCATTTACTTCAAAGTTCAATTTAAAACTACGTACATCAATGTTAGCTGTACCAACGGTTGAAGCCTCATCATCAATGACAATCATTTTGGCATGGATAAAGCCTTTTTCGTAAATATAAACTTTAGCGCCAGCCTGCAATAATTGACCTACATAGGAATACGTTGCCCAATACACAAATAAGTGGTCAGGCTTATTAGGAATCATAATACGTACATCTATGCCCGAAAGAGCAGCAATTTTTACAGCGTCTAAAAAGCTTAAATCAGGAATAAAATAAGGTGTTTGGATATAAACATATTTTTTAGCCTTATTAATTAACTGTAAATAACCATCTTTAATTTGTTCCCAGTCTTCATCAGGTCCACTTGAAACAATTTGCACACCTGCATTACCCTTCTTAGGTATCGCAGGAAAGAAGCTCTCACAGTAAGGTGTTTTATGATGTGCGGCTTGGTTCCAATCAAGTAAAAAACGAGACTGTAGCGGGTGTACAGAGCTACCTTCAATGCGTAAATGTGTATCGCGCCAGTAGCCAAACTTTTTCTTCAAGCCTAAGTACTCGTCACCCACATTAAAACCGCCAATATAACCGATACGTCCATCAACAATAACTAGCTTACGGTGGTTACGGAAATTAAGACGAGGGTTAATGAGTGGCATAATAGATGGGAAGAAAACCTCAACCTCACCACCTGCATCCAATAATTTTTGGAAGTGACGTTTTTTAACACCACGAGAGCCCATTTCATCGTATAAAATACGAACTTTAACACCTTGTTTTGCTTTTATAGTTAAAGCATCAACAATACGTGTACCTAAACCATCTAAGCGGAAGATATAGTATTGCACATGAACATGCTCCTTAGCATGCTCAATATCTTTAATAAGCTGATTGAATTTTTCTTCACCATCGTCAAAGATTTGAATTGCATTATCTTGAGTTAGCACAGCTTCATTGTTGCGAAGATGCATGTAAATTAAGTCATCATACTTTTCGGAGTTTTGAATGTGGAAATCAAATTTATCATTATGAATTGCATCCATTTGATAATTTACTAGCTTTTCAATCCCGATATATTTTTGACCATCCCAACGAAATAAGTGCTTCTGACGTAGACGACGTCCGAATAATAAATAAAGAATAAAGCCTACGAGAGGTAAGAAAGTTAAAACGAGTACCCACGCCCATGTTGATGTGGGGTCTTTACGCTCTAAGAAAATGACTGTAATCGCTAGTAAAATATTAATGAGCAGTAGAACGATAAATAAGTAATCAAATTCAGCGATAAAATTGAGCACAACTAGCACCTTCTTTTTAATAATCTTTTCATTTACCATACTTCAAAACTAACAAAAATGCTATTGATGTAAAAAAAGCACAAAAAAGGATGGGACCTTTTTTGTGCTTATACATTATGCTTTAGCTTGACGCAAAGTTTTAGTTGATGCGCGGAAAGCAAAGATTAATGTGATTGAAATCAATGCAATTGCAGCTGAGATATAAAAGCCTAGATTTGCTTGTTGTGTAAAAATCCAAGTAAAGAATAAAGGACCAATAATACGACCTAAATTATCCATAGAGTAAGTTAGTCCAGCAGCGGCCCCGTAGCGTCCGCCAGATTCTTTAGAGGATAATGATACAACACAAGTACGTGCAAGCGCATTACCTGCTGTAAATACGCAAAGTGCAAAGCCTGCAAAAACAAGGCTGTTAGTTAAGGTAAATAAAATCATACCTACTGCTGTGACGATTTGTGCTCCAATCAACCAAGTTGTTTCTGCTCCGTCTTTAATACGACGGATAACACCGCCTTGAATGGCAGCGTCAACAAAGCCACTAAACATAAATAAGTAGCCCACTTGCGTAGGTGTAATATGAATGCGGTCAATTTGGAACAGTTGGAACGTTGACTCTACACCTGCTAGCATAAACGTTACTAAAAATGAGAAGAAAAATAAGTAACGCACACGGTATTTAAATAATGTAGTAGCACCAACAGGTACGAGTGTACGCTTGTTGACATTGTCTTTGCGCTGAGTTGGTTCTTGTAATACCATACTCGCGTAAATAAATAGTAATGCGATTAATACAGCTGAGGCGATAAATGGTGCGCGTAAACCAAAGTGCCCACCAAGCACACCGCCAATTGCAGGTCCGAAAATAAAGCCTAAGCCAATTGACATCCCCATAAAGCCCATATATTTATTACGATCTTCGTCACTCGACATATCACCAATAAAGCCTGTTACTGATGTATAAAGGGCCCCTGAAAATAGACCACCAATAATACGAGATATGTAAAGGATAGTTAAGTTGTCAATAAATAGAGCGAAGACAATGAAGCTTAAACTAAAGCCTACAAGTCCAACTAAAATTAACGGTTTACGTCCAATGCGGTCTGATAAAGAGCCCCACAGTGGCGCAGTAAAGAAGCTGGCTAATGCATAAACTGTTAGCAATCCGCCAACGTGTACATCCGTCCAACCTTGTTGCACAATTACCTCTGGTAACACGGGAATAATAATACCGAAGCCAAGATAGACGAGAAATTGCACAGACATTAATAATAAAATAGCTTTTTTCATTACGACACCTGCCTTTAATTACATTATATGTTTATCTATTACCCTTACCTGTCTGCCACAAACTACTTGCGCATTAGCTTTTGAATGGTAACAACAAGCTCATCTAGTACCTCATCATCACCTTCAAGCAAACGTTCCTTTACGCAGGACTTTAAATGCCCATCTAACAAAATACGCGCTACACTATTAAGTGCAGCCTGACTTGCGGCAAGTTGTGTAATAATGTCATCACAATAGACATCATTAGCAATCATGCCTTTAATCCCTCTGATTTGCCCCTCGACACGATTTAAACGCGTTGTTAAATCTTTTTTACTTGCTTCAGAATGGTGGCTCTTACGGCACTGTGTTTCTTTTTCCATCACTAACACCTCCTGCATTGTTATATATTATTGTAGTTGTAGCGCTTAACTTACTCAATAGCAGGATGTATCGCTAGTGTAAATAATGTAAATTACGGGTAAAGGATTTCTAGTGAATCACACAGATTTGTAACAAAATTGAAAGAATTAAATTACATGAAAGATGGTATGATACAAGTATAGTTTGAACATGTCTGACATCTAGAGAAAAGTGAAACCTTCTATCAATGTCAAACGTTATATAAAGTAATTACTAATGAACGGGGTGGAACAGATGACGAAAGAAGTAGATTTAAAAAAGATTGTTTCGAATTTGTCTAAACTAGGTGTAAAAGCAACGGTTACTAAATCAAGATTAGATTTATTAAAAGTATTAACACCGCCACTTACCACACCACAAGTACAATTTAACGCATAACTTAACGACCCTTCGGTGTGGTAGCTTACACCTTTATACTATGTAAAAAATCTCTTACGCCAAATTTTTGGTGTAAGAGATTTTTTAGTATAGTGTATCTATTTCAAATTTAGCCAATTCATCATATACTAAAATATACGAGATTGGAGGGGGTAAACTGTGGCAAAGAGGTTGCGAGCAGCAGACGATTTTATTTATCAT
>NZ_JPUW01000070.1:0-3570 GCF_000743635.1 Lysinibacillus sp. BF-4
ACCCAAGCTGCCTAAGTGAAATAACAGTGTCTAACTTTTAGGGGTCACTTCAGCCTAACTCAAGGCTGAAGGGATTTTTTTTAGTTCTCTGAAATAAATTGGGCTAGTGCTTCTACCGCGTCTTTTTCGTCGTCACCATCTGCAGCTAAAATAATTGTAGTATCCTTTGCTACAGCTAAACTCATAACGCCCATAATCGACTTAGCGTTAACACGTTTATCGCCCTTTTGTAAAAATACTTCTGAACGGAAACGATTAGCCTGTTGTACAAAATGTGCGGCTTGACGCGCTTGTAAACCTACCTTTAATTGTACACTTACTTCTTTTTCATACATCTCTAGCTCTCTCCTTTAGCGGTACACGCTTTCCCCTCGGCGTAGCGAATCCGCAATTTCATCTATTTTACGTAAGCGATGGTTAACACCTGACTTACTAACAGTGCCTGACGATAGTTTTTCGCCTAATTCTTTTAACGATACCTCTTTATACGCAACACGTAAGCGTGCAATCTCTTGTAAACGCTCAGGCAATTGGTCAATGCCAATCGTGCGATCAATATATTTAATATTTTCGACCTGACGTACTGAGGCACCAATGGTTTTATTGAGGTTGGCTGTCTCGCAGTTTACAATACGGTTTACGCTATTGCGCATATCGCGTAAAATCCGTACATCCTCAAAACGCATCATTGCTTGGTGAGCACCAATTAAGCTTAGGAAGTCAGAAATTTTTTCGGCTTCCTTTAAGTAGGTGACAAAACCCTTTTTACGCTCAATGGTTTTAGCATTAAGGTCAAACTCATTCATAATTTGCATTAAGCCCTCGCTATGTTCCTTATACAATGAGTATACCTCTAAATGGTAGGCGGACGTCTCAGGATTATTAACTGAACCTCCCGCTAAAAAAGCGCCGCGTAAGTACGCACGCTTTTGCATCGTCTTTGGTATGAGTGTAGACGCGATTTGGTTAGCAAATTGAAAGTCCTCCGTGAGGATATGTAAATCAATTAATAGCTCTCTTGCACCATCACGCACACGACAAATATATACATTATTTTTCTTCAATCGCATTTTACGTCGTACGAGTAACTCTACATTATACGTATAGAGCTTTTTTAAGTTCGTATATAAACGTCGTGCAATCGCTGCATTTTCAGTTTGAATATCTAAACTCAACTGACGATTAGAAAACGATAATGAACCATTCATACGAATAAGCGCTGATACTTCAGCCTTCGCGCATGTTAAATCAGCATCAATTAACGTTAATTCCTTTTTCGTTTCTGAAGCGAATGACATAGCGCCCCCTCCTTTCTAGGACATCTATTATAGTAGCCTACTTTTTTTGTGAGGCAATTGTGTTTCCTTGAGCATATATTCATAAAGCCACTTCGCTACTTCATTAGCCTCATGGCATAGTGTATCTTCACGAATTAATGCAATATCACGCTTAATCACTTTTATGCCCTGCTCCGTTAAACGCTGTTCATTATATGTAACAGGCTTGACCTTTCCAAGTGAGCAAATTGTTTCTGTTAATGTGGACTGTTCCAAATCATTAACGAGCACAGCATTAATAAACGGTGTACCTACATGATCATGTAATGCATTAATATGGTCTTCTGCATTATACCCTATCGTTTCGCCCAGTTGGGTCATTAAATTGCAAATGTACAATTTGGGCGCACGGGTACGTAATAAGGCACGGCTAATATTTTTCACTAACAAATTAGGAATAATGCTTGTATATAAGCTACCAGGCCCAAGTAAAATTAAATCCGCACGTTCAATCGCACGGATTGCGGCTGGTAACGGTTTCACATTTTCAGGTTCTAAAAAAACGCGCTTAATGCGCGATTCCGCAGTCGGCACTTTTGATTCTCCTGTAATAATCGTACCATCTTCAAGCTCGGCACTTAATGTCACTTTTTTATTAGCAGCGGGTAGCACATGCCCATGTACTTGGAGCACACGACTCATTTCGCTAATCGCATAGCTAAAGTCACCCGTAATATCAGTAAGAGCTGTCAGCATTAAATTGCCTAATGAATGCCCATATAAATCATCTGAATTAGAAAAACGATATTGAAACATTTGCTCTACTAACGGCTCTACATCTGACAGCGCTGCAATGACGTTGCGGACATCGCCTGGCGGTGGAATATCATAATCATCACGCAAACGACCTGATGAGCCACCGTCATCGGCTACTGTCACAATCGCCGTAATATCAAACGGAAAGCGCTTTAAGCCACGCAGTAAGGTGGATAGCCCTGTGCCACCACCAATTACAACCAGCTTGATTGGGTTCTTTCGCATGGCTTATACCTTCTTTCTTAATTCAATATCGCGGTGAGTTATAACTGTCATATCATTTTTAGCTAGCACATTACCAAAATACTCGGCTAGCGTTACCGAACGATGTTGCCCACCTGTACAGCCAAAAGCAATGACTAATTGCGATTTACCTTCCTCCTTGTATAGAGGAATCATAAAACTAAATAAATCTTTTAATTTTTCAATCAATTGTTGGGTTTCGGGCAGGGCAAGTACATAAGAAGAAACCTCTGTTTGTAGCCCTGTTTTATGACGTAAATCTTCTACATAATAAGGGTTCTTTAAAAAGCGAACATCAAACACTAAATCAGCATCAATTGGCATGCCATGCTTAAAGCCAAATGACATAACATTCACCGTAAATACTGGTGTAGTAACACTTGCAAACTCGCGCTGTATTTTTTCGCGTAGCTCACGAGGCTTCATACCTGAAGTGTTATAGACCGAATCAGCACGGCCCTTAACTTCAGATAGTAGCTTGCGTTCTTTTTGGATTCCCTCTAATGGGAGCCCGCTTGGGGCAAGTGGGTGCGAGCGACGTGTTTCTTTGTAGCGACGTACCAAGGTATCATTTGTTGCGTCTAAGTATAAAATACGTACCTTAACGTCCTCCTCCTGCATGAGTAAATCTAGTGCTGCAATTAACTCATCAAAAAATACGCCACCACGCATATCCATTACTGCTGCAATACGGAAGTTACTCTTATCCGAATCATGTAGTAGCGTTAAAAAGGTGGTTAGTAAAACAGGCGGTAAATTATCAATACAATAGTAACCTAAGTCTTCAAAACTTTGAATCGCTACCGTACGACCTGCTCCTGACATCCCTGTAATAATAACTAACTCATTTGCTGTGTGTTGGTTTTCCACTATACCCCGACCCCTTTACGATTGTTCCGATTTCTGAATTTTTTCGCTTAATAGCTCAAAATCCGTTGTATATTCAAATGTACCATACTGCATACCTTTATGGGACACTGCGAATAATAAATTCGTACGGTCACCTTCTGCCATTGGCAATGTTTCAAGTGCTTCAATCGGGTGCCAAGCAAGTGTACCTTCACGTGTTTCGGCAAAGGGCTCTCCCGTAATATCTGTAGTAACAAATGTATATAACATCCATTCGTCTACTACCTTGTCGCCTTCTTTAATTACCATAGTATACGCACCCTTTAGATGAGCATTGTTTGCTGTAACATTAGTTTCTTCGAAAAACTCTCGTGTCGCGGCTTCA
>NZ_JPUW01000071.1:0-3326 GCF_000743635.1 Lysinibacillus sp. BF-4
CTTTCTGTATTAATCAAAGTTTTTTAATGCTTTAGCACTTTGTGTATAAGCACTGCCTGCGTTTAATGCGCTAGCAATGAAAATAGTTTCTGCTACTTCTTCTTTTGTTGCGCCTGCTTTTTTAGCATTTTTAACATGTGTGTCGATGCAGTATGGGCAACCTGTAATTAACGTCATTGCTACAGTAATTAATTCTTTTTCTTTTACACTAAGCGCGCCCTCTTTAACAACAGCTCCTGTAAAGTTGAAAAATGCTTTAAAATCATCTGGTGCTAATGACTTTAATGCCATTGCATCCATTAAGTATGATTTTTTAAATAGCTCATCATCTGTGCTTTCGTTATAAGCTTGCATTGCGTTAGCTGCATGAGCAAACGGTGAGCCTGCCTTCGCTGCTGTAGCAATCATCAATGCCTCTGCTACTTCCTCTTGTGTTGCGCCTGCACGTTTTGCACCCTTGCTATGTAAATCTAAGCAAAAGTCACAGCCTGTTGTTGCCGCTGCTGCTACTGCCATAATTTCTTTTAATTTGTGTGAAAGTGCTCCTTCTTTAAACGCAATCATATTCCATTGTTGAAATGCCTCGTTTAATTCAGGTGTTAATGTTTTAAATTTGCCTAGTTGGCGCATTGTTTCTGCCATGATTGTATACCCCCATAAGTATGATAACTCCATAATACCCCACAGCGTATATAAAGTCTAGCAAAAAAATCGCCCCACAAATGTGAGACGATTCGCTATAGATTAAATACGTTTAAATACTAAACTTGCATTGTGACCACCAAAACCTAGTGAGTTACTCATCGCATACTCAACTTGTTGCTCACGCGCTTGGTTAGCTACGTAATCTAAATCGCAATCTGGATCTGGATTTTGCAAGTTCATTGTTGGTGGTAAAATACCTTCTTTAAGTGCTAACACTGTAAATACAGCTTCAACCCCACCTGCTGCACCTAATAAGTGACCCGTCATAGATTTTGTTGAACTCATAGCTAAATCATACGCATGCTCTCCAAAAACTGATTTAACAGCCATCGTTTCGTATAAATCATTGTACGGTGTACTTGTACCGTGCGCATTAATGTAACCTACGCTTGTTGGCTCAACTCCGCCGTCTTGCAAGGCTTGCTTCATGGCACGCGCCGCACCTTCGCCCTCTGGTGCTGGAGCAGTAATATGGTAGGCATCACCTGTTGCGCCGTAACCTACTAGCTCGGCATAAATTTTAGCACCGCGTGCAATTGCATGTTCATACTCCTCTAAAATTACAATCCCCGCACCTTCACCAATAACAAAACCATCACGGTCTTTGTCAAATGGACGTGAGGCATTGCTTGCATCCGTATTAAGTGAAAGAGCTGTGCTTGAGCAGAAGCCCGCAACTGCCATATTAACAATTGGTGACTCTGCGCCACCTGTAATCATTACATCTGCATCTCCGCGCTCAATTACTTTAAACGCATCGCCAATAGAGTTTGTACCTGATGCACAAGCTGTTACTGAACATGAGTTAATGCCTTTTGCTCCAAAGTGAATAGATACTTGACCTGACGCCATATCAGGAATCATCATCGGTACGAAAAATGGACTTACACGGCGTGCTCCGCGCTGCTGGAATTTTAAATATTCCTGCTCGTATGTTTCCATGCCACCAATACCTGAACCAATCCATACACCGGCGCGTGGTGCTAACTCCTCGGAAATTTCAAGATCAGCATCTTTCATCGCCATAATTGAAGCTGCCATCGCATAATGCGTAAAGCGGTCCATACGACGCGCATCCTTTTTTTCGATAAAGTCTTCAATCACAAAATCTTTAACTTCTGCCGCAATCTTTGCTGGAAAATCCTCTGGGTTAAGACGTGTTAATGGGCCCACACCCGATTTACCTGCTTTAATATTTGCCCATGTTGTTTCGATATCATTACCTAATGGCGTTACAACACCTACACCTGTTACTACTACTCTACGTTTCGTCATGATATTCTCTCCTTTATTTTCCCCAAGTTAATATAATGGCGCCCCATGTAAGACCGCCGCCAAAGCCTACAAGTACTACTTTATCATTATCTTTAATTTTACCCGACGCCACATCATCATACAATGACAAGCCAATTGAAGCCGCTGAAGTATTACCATATAAGTGAATTGTTTTCGATACCTTTTCTTCTGGTAAATCTAGACGTGTACGTGCCGCGTCAATAATACGAATATTCGCTTGGTGTGGCACTAAATAATCCACATCCTCTTTTTGTAAGCCTGCTTTTTCGATCACACGTAAAGCAGCCTCACCCATTGTACGCACTGCAAACTTAAATACTTCACGGCCATTCATTTCGATATGGAGCTGTTCATTTAAATATAAATGTTTGCCGCCGCTACCATCCGAGCCGAGTTCGAATGCTAAAAAGCCACGTCCCTCTGCTACATTGCTTACTACTGCTGCACTTGCACCATCACCAAACAATACAGCGGTATTACGGTCGTTATAATCTAAAACTTTTGATAGTTTTTCGACCCCAATGACTAATACGTTTTGGTAAGCACCTGTTTGTACAAATTGTTGTGCAGTTACTAGACCATACATAAAGCCAGCACATGCCGCACTAACATCCATTGACGCTGCATTTTTTGCACCAATTGCATCTTGTACCATATTAGCTACACTCGGAAAGGCCTGATCTGGTGTAACCGTTGCTACAATCACCATATCCACTTGCTCTGCACTAAGTGCTGCTTGTTGTAATGCTTCTTTAGCTGCATGTATAGCTAAATCCGATGTATCTTCATTATCTGCCGCAAAATGGCGCGCTTCTATCCCTGTTCGTGTACGAATCCATTCGTCATTTGTATCCACAAATTTTTCTAACTCTACATTTGTTACCTTTTTTGCTGGAACGTATTTTCCTAAACCAATAATGCCTACACCCATAAGGCAACCCCTCTTCCTATTATCAATTATTAGTACCTAGTGCTAATTATAACGCACGCTTTTTTTAAACACAATAACGAGTTTTTTGACGTAAAGTATTCATTTTTTTTCGCCTTATGGTATGGTATTATAAGTGTATATGTACAAAAGTACGAAAAACATCTATATGAGGTGAAATAATAATGCAATATATTGTTACTTTCTTTTGGTCATTTTTATTAGTATCGATGTTAAACTACGTAGTAAGCTCAGTGCTTGCTGTGCCATTTGACTTCCAACTTGGTGCGATCGTTTCTGTAGTGTTCGCTGTTTTAGTATTTATCGTAGCAGCAATCATTCCTAACGAATCAACACCTGAAACAGGTAAAGAAGCATAATAATTAAGAGGCTGGGA
>NZ_JPUW01000072.1:0-3065 GCF_000743635.1 Lysinibacillus sp. BF-4
TTCGTAGCAACCTGTGAATACATCGTTAACCCTTCTGTTCCCGCTACCTCAGCATCTAAGTAATAGTCGGGCTTTTTTTTACGGATTCGATCAATGCATAAGTTCGTTGCAATGCGATACAGCCATGTCGAAAACTTTCTCTTTTGATCAAAAGTATGCAAGTTTATATAGGCACGAACAAACGCTTCTTGCGTAATATCTTCAGCCTCCTGCTTATTGCCAAGCATGCGATAGCACACTTGATACAGTCTACTCTGATAGAGGCTCACGATATCTGCAAATGCGTTTTGATCGCCTTTAAGCACTTGTTTTATTCTTTTATTCAATAACGCATCCATTCGTGTCTTCCTCTCCAACTTAGCACTGTCTACTATATGATACGGTCACGCGACAGTAAAGTTTCATTTTTCCCGCGATTATACCAAAGTTTTTATGCTAATTTATTTTTCTTACACTTTCTTTATATCTACCCAAAAAAACAAAAAAAGAACTTTGTCTAAAATAGACAAAGTTCTTTAATAGTGAGCCATGTAGGATTCGAACCTACGACCCCCTGATTAAAAGTCAGGTGCTCTACCAACTGAGCTAATGGCTCTTAATAAAAAATGGCTGGGGTACCAGGATTCGAACCTGGGCATGACGGAATCAAAATCCGTTGCCTTACCGCTTGGCTATACCCCATTCATTTAAATAAAACTGGTGGAGAGGGGCGGATTCGAACCGCCGAACCCTAAGGAGCGGATTTACAGTCCGCCGCGTTTAGCCACTTCGCTACCTCTCCAGGCTACTATGAGTTAATGGTGGAGAATGACGGGCTCGAACCGCCGACCCTCTGCTTGTAAGGCAGATGCTCTCCCAGCTGAGCTAATTCTCCATAATGCTACGCTCATAGTATAGGCTATAAAAATGGTGACCCCTACGGGATTCGAACCCGTGTTACCGCCGTGAAAGGGCGGTGTCTTAACCGCTTGACCAAGGGGCCTTCTCTTAAACAAGACAAGATTTATTATATCTCAGCTTATTTACTTTTGCAATACTTTTTTTAAAATAAGCAAAAAAAAATGGCTCCGAAGGTAGGACTCGAACCTACGACCAATCGGTTAACAGCCGATTGCTCTACCACTGAGCTACTTCGGAATAATACTGTATCTCAAGCACAAATATTATTATAACAAGCTATTAATAAAATTCAAGCCCTTATTCAATTTTTTTCGATAAATTTAACTAATCATTATATTATATATAAATAGTTTTACTTAATGTTTAAATATTTCTGCTTTATGTTCATTTTACCTTGACTTAGTTTTTACTGTACTGATACAATTAAGCCGAATCTATAGTGTTTGAATTTTCTAACAGTTAGTAACTTACATGAACTAGGGGGTATTACTATGGGAGAAATTAATTTAGTTGCACCAGCGCAATACAATATTACACAGGAAGTTGAAAAATTTAGTCACCTCGACACACGTGATGCGATTCGTTGGCTTAATGATAGCGGTGATTGTCAAAATATTTCATACAAGCAGCTCGTTGAAAAAATGAATCAATATGCAAATGCTTTAACACAAGCTGGACTACAAGCTGGGGATCGTATGCTTGTCATCATTCCACGCTTACCTGAGGCTTACTTTATTTTTTTAGGCGCACTTAAGGCAGGTATTGTTCCTATTTCTTGCTCTGAAATGCTTCGTGCAAAAGATTTACAATATCGTATGGAACATTCAGATGCGAGTGGCATCGTATCCTATCATCAATTTACAGATGAAGTTGATAAAATTGATAGTGATGTTGCAGCTATGAAAATCAAATTAATTATTGGCGATTCAAAAGCTAATTGGCTATCATTAAATGAGCAAGCACTCACTCAATCTACAAGCTTTGAGGCAGCTCCTACTAAAAGTAGTGATATGGCTTTCCTAGCTTATACTTCTGGCACTACAGGCAATCCCAAGGCTGCAGTACACTCACATAGCTGGGGCTATGCTCATGTTCGTACAGCTGCTACTAGTTGGCTTTGTGTTCGTGAAGGTGATTTAGTATGGGCTACAGCTGCACCTGGCTGGCAAAAATGGATTTGGAGTCCTTTCCTATCTACAATTATGCTTGGCGCAACAGCATTCGTTTATCACGGCGGTTTTGATGTTACAAAGTACTTAACACTACTACAAGACGAAAAAATCAATGTCCTTTGCTGCACACCAACAGAGTATCGCATTATGGCTAAAGTGGACGACTTAGGAAGCTATGATCTCTCACACCTACGTAGTGCAGTATCAGCAGGTGAGCCATTAAATCGTCCTGTCATTGAAACATTCCAAAAACTATTTAATTTAAAAGTACGTGATGGCTATGGTCAAACTGAAAATACTTTACTTGTTGGTACCCTCGAGGATACTGAACTTCGTCCCGGATCAATGGGTGTCCCTACACCTGGCAATCGTGTATGCATCATTAATTCAGAAGGCAACGAAACAGCTGTAGGTGAAATTGGAGATATTGCTGTTCATCGTGCTACACCAGCACTCTTTAAAGAGTATTACCGCGACCCTGAACGCACTCAAGCAGCTTTTCGTGGTGACTGGTATATTACAGGGGATCAAGCTTATCGTGATGAAGATGGCTACTTTTGGTTTGAAGGGCGTGGCGATGATATTATTATCTCTTCTGGCTATACAATTGGTCCATTTGAGGTAGAAGATGCTTTAAATAAACATGCTGCTGTACAAGAATGCGCTGTTGTTGCAGCGCCTGATGAAATTCGTGGTAACATCGTTAAAGCGTTTGTCGTACTGCGTGACGGATTTATCCAATCAGATAATTTAGCCAAAGAACTACAAGAACATGTTAAAGCTTTAACAGCTCCTTATAAATATCCACGCTGTGTTGTATTTTTAGACGAACTACCTAAAACAACATCCGGTAAAATCCGACGTGTTGAATTACGTTCATAATATACAGCAAAAACCACTTTAGCTACTAGCTAGAGTGGTTTTTAACTATTTTTATCCATAAAAAAACAAGCAATTCATAGATGAACTGCTTGCTTATGCGTGCCTAGCGAC
>NZ_JPUW01000073.1:0-2575 GCF_000743635.1 Lysinibacillus sp. BF-4
TTTTTAGCAAAAGAGGTCATTGTATTATTTATAAGAAAATGAAATAGGCTAAAAAGATACCAAATAGGCCATACATAATTGGATGAATTTCTTTGGCACGACCTGCAACAATCATTGTAATTGGGTAAAAAATAAATCCAATGGCAATACCTGTAGCAATTGATGATGTTAATGGCATCATAATAATAACTAAAAAGGCTGGCACTGCAATCTCAAATTTATCCCACTCTATTAATTTAAGTGCGCTAGCCATTAATACACCTACAATAATTAAGGCAGGAGCCGTAACTGCTGAAGTAATAACGCTAAGCACTGGATAAAAGAACAAGGCTAATAAAAATAAGACACCCGTTACTACGGAAGCAAAACCTGTTCTTGCACCTGCTGCTACACCCGCCGTAGACTCTACATAAGATGTTGTTGTTGATGTACCGAAGATAGCTCCTGTTACTGTGGCTAATGAGTCTGCTAATAAAGCGCGACCTGCACGTGGTAGTTTTTCGTCCTTAATTAATCCTGCTTGATTAGCTACAGCTACGAGTGTACCTGCAGTATCAAAGAAATCTACAAACAAGAATGTTAACACTACAACTAAAAAGTTAAGGGAAACCAATGAGCCAAAGTCGTTAAAAATTGGATCAAGCGCAGCACCAAATGTAGGTGATACAGAAGGAATGGCTCCAATGATTTTTTCTGGCATTGGCACAAGGTTAAAGATAATACCAACGACTGCTGTTAATAATAAGCCGTAAAACACGCTACCTTTAATACCTTTGGTCATGAAAATAACTGTAATAGCTAAGCCGAAAATGGCAAGTAATGCGTTGGGTGTTTCTACAATATTACCAAGCGTTACAAATGTAGCTTGGTCAGGCACAATAATTTCGGCATTTTTCAAACCAATAAATGTGATAAAAAAGCCGATACCTGCGCCTACTGCATGTTTAAGTTGCATCGGAATTGCATTAATAATTAACTCACGCAATCCTGTTAATGATAGAACAATGAAAATTAATCCTGAGCATAGCACACCTGTTAAAGCAGTTTGCCAAGGAATACCCATGCCTAATACGACTGAAAATGCGAAGAATGCATTTAACCCCATACCTGGTGCAAGCGCAATTGGATAACGTGCAATAATCCCCATAAATAGTGAACCTACTGCTGCTGCAAGTGCTGTTGCTACAAACACCGCTCCGTAATCCATACGCATCTCATCTGGTACACCTTCTATACCATCTAATGACAGCATTAAAGGGTTAACAACTAGAATATACGCCATCGCTAAGAATGTTGTTAGACCACCCATTATTTCGCGACGGTAATTCGTACCCAACTCTTCAAATTGGAAATACTTCTTCATAACTAATTTTGCCTCCGTTTGTCGTACGTAAGCTCTTATTTAATTTCGTAGTCAGGTCTTTTACGGTGACCTGGTAGAGACTATCGGACCTTATTACCGATATTATACGACGACAGTTTTTATTTACACTCGTAATATATCACCGCTTTTCACTAAAATCAATACCATTCACGAACATTTATATTTTTATTTTAAATAAAGTTCGTGATTTGCCCATATTCTAGCAAAACGTTTATACTTATGGCGAGGTGAGGAGAAATGAAATTACACAAGGCAAACCAACAAGACGTGGCGTATGTTGCAGATTTATATGATCGCTCATGCGCACAACTAGAGGCAAACACTAACTACCCTTTATGGAAGCGAGGCGTTTACCCTAGTGAGGCTACAGCTATTAAAAGCTTTGAAGCAGGCGATTTATTTATCTTTACTAAGGATAACGAACGTGTTGGCTGCGTCGTACTTAACCAAATTGGTGCACCTGCTTATAATGAAGGCGATTGGCAATTACAGGAGGCAAACCCTGTAATGATTCATGGACTTGCTAAAGATTTTTTACATAAGGTCAGTGGGACTGAGCTTGTAACATGCATTATAAATTGGGCAAAGACTGAAGGATACGACAGCATTCGTTTAGATGCCGTTACACAAAATACGCCTGCCATTGCGCTATATGAAAAACTCGGTTTCCAACGTGTTGGCAAAGTAGATTTACAGCTAGACTTCCCGTGGGTAAAATGGTTTTACCTTTATGAATTGGTACTAGCATGAAGAAGCTCTTCTTGCTACTCAGTTTATTAATGTTAACTGCCTGCAACAGTAGTACAACAGATGTGATTTACGAATTTCCTCAAGGTTTTGAGGGCGAATTTGCTGTAATTTACAATGTAGCCAGTGCACCAGCGCTCACTAAAGAGGATGATTATACAGTAGTAAAAATTAATGAACAAGGCTATATGCTAACCTCAACGCCTACACAGCAGTACGGGACAGTTACGGATAAATATTTTTATGTAGATGCTAATGGCAAACGCACAGCAATTAGCGATAAGTGTGTGTTAGCTGGCAATACAGGCTCTTATGGGGGAGAAATTGCAGTCAACTTTTCGCAAAGTACACTTGTTAAGGATAATTGTGAGGAAGAGTTTCACTTGTTAACACCTAATTTTAATACGTTAGATATTGATGCATTACTCGCCAACGTCACAAAAG
>NZ_JPUW01000074.1:0-2542 GCF_000743635.1 Lysinibacillus sp. BF-4
CCCCAAGTTACGGTGATGAACCTAATTTAACCACATATAGGTAATTAAAGGTATAGCTTTGCAATCTTGTCTTTATTTTATCCGTCAAAGATACTTAAAATAATTAAATTGAAAAATTAAACGCCTGTCTCGCGATTGGAGACAGGGGCTTTTTTGTTACCCTAAAAATAGCAGAAATTTATTAAAGGTATTTTTTGTTATTTTCGAAATAAGTAAATAACTGGATGTGACTTTTTGGGCGGAAAAATCACATAAAAGTCACAAAAAGTCACGGGAAAGTCACAAAAAGCCCGAAAAAGGGTGAAAGAATGCGAAAGTCGCCTTACTAGATATCGCCTGTAATCCTTGTTATAATAGGCTTTGTGAATGAAAAAGAAAGAAGGCGAAAACATGAATGCGTACGATGAATATATGAAAGAAGTTGTGAAGCCAATGCGTCAAGAGCTAGTGGATGCAGGGTTTACAGAGCTAACAACAGCTGAAGAAGTACACGAATTTTTACCAGAAGCAAAAGGTGTAACGCTTGTTGTGATTAACTCAGTTTGTGGCTGTGCGGCAGGTTTAGCACGTCCGTCAGCACGCGCGGCGGTTGAACAGGTAAAGCCTGATCACCTTGTAACGGTATTTGCGGGGCAGGACCGCGAAGCAACAGCAGCAATGCGTAGCTACTTTGAAGAAGTACCACCAAGCTCACCATCTATGGCAGTATTAAAAGATGGTCAGTTAGCGTACTTTATTCCGCGTGAGCAAATTGAGGGCTTTGACCCAGCGCAAATCACAGGGCATTTGGTTGGCGTGCTTGAACAAACATGCAACTAATTGTTACAACGGCGGGGCGTCCTGATGACGTCACGACAGCTTACGCACAGTATGCGGCTAACGCCCTTGCTGTGCGTTTTGTTGTGCGAAAAAAGCGTTCGGTGGCACGCTTACAAAGTGAGTATGGCTGTGCGGTGCTTGTAGCGGGTAAGGCGCGTTATGAGTATTTTGCATTTGGGGCGACAGAGCCACTGTTCTTTCATCCCAATACGGCGGCCTTCCGCGTGAAGCGGCTAGCACGCGGTGAGTCAGAGACATTGCTTGAGGCTACTCAGGTGAAGGCAGGTGACACGGTACTTGATTGTACACTTGGGCTTGGGGCAGATGCGCTTGTATTGCAGTTTGCGGGTGCGCATGTGACAGGGCTTGAAGCGAATGCGGCGATTGCTTTTGTCGTACGTGAAGGTATGCAGCATTATGATTATCAAGACGCCCCGCTCCTTGCTTGTATGCGCGATATTAAGGTTGTGGCGAGTGAGGCGCTTGCGTATTTACGTACACAGCCTAATAAGTGTTTTGATGTGGTGTACCTTGACCCAATGTTTGATGGGCTAATTGCGGAGTCTACTAATTTTAGCGCACTGCGTGAAGCAGGGGAGCATACAGCGCTGACGCAAGACTGGGTGGACGAGGCCAAGCGGGTGGCACGCAAGCGCGTTGTGTTAAAGGCGCACTTCCGCTCACCTTATTTTGAGCAATTTGGTTTTATTCCACACATTCGTGAGACTTCTAAGTTTCATTTTGGCGAAATTGTGGTATACTAAGAGTATTGCTATTTTAGGTGCTATCAATTGGCATTTCATATGTCTTTGACGACACTTATTCACACTGGCGTAGCTTTGGGGCTGCAAGGACGCAAAAGCAGGTAGGGTTTGCGTTGCTTAAGTCGAGAAGGCACAGTGAAACATTACCGCGGTTAGGTTATTTTTTCCTCAGATGATTGAGTTGATACGAGTAAATCCAAATAATATATCAGGTAGCACCTATAAAATACTAGAGGGGTACGTTCTCACATCCGAGAGCGTGCCCCTCGTCTAATTTAGGAGGACATTATGGCAATTTTATTTGATATGGACGGCACATTATTTGATACAAACACAGTTCTTGCGCCAGCATTAGACGCAACATTCAGTGAGCTACGTGCGGCGGGTCTTTGGCAAGGGGCAACACCATTTGATACCTACACTAAAATTATGGGAGTGCCGCTTCCGGTAGTGTGGCAAACGCTATGCCCAGCGCATACGACAGCGCAACATGTAGCAAGTAACACATTGTTTCAACAACACTTACATGAAATGATTAACACGCAAGGCGCATTATACCCAGGAGTGCGTGACACTTTGGCGACGCTTGCCGAGCACCATGCGCTCTATATCGTCAGTAATGGTAATGCGCCGTACCTCGATAAAATTGTGACGCATTTTGAGCTAACGCCATATATTGCAGCGATTTATAGCATTGACCGTGTGGCTTCAGGTGATAAGGGGGGAGCTGATGCGTTTATTACTTGCAGAGCAAGGCATTACAGAAGCTAGTGTTGTGGGTGACCGCCGCTCAGATATCGAGGGTGCTTTAGTTAACGGTTTAACGGCTTATGCCGCAGGTTATGGCTATGGTGGCCAAGAGGAGTGGGTGGGCGCGCAAGCTGTGCTTAGTGATTTTCCCTCACTAAAAAAACATGTCATGCTTTTATAACATAAAAAACCACCGCTGATTTTTTTCG
>NZ_JPUW01000075.1:0-2456 GCF_000743635.1 Lysinibacillus sp. BF-4
TTGTATTTCGCAAGTTAAATTTGAGCCAATTGTTAATTAAAATGTGAGCCACTAAAAGTTGCTCTGTTCCATCCATTCTTTCGTTTCTAAAATCCGATAAGATCCACCAATCATATTGATAATATGCGCGCGATGCGTGAGTCGATCGGTTAACGCTGATGTTAAAACGGGATCATGGAAGACCTCTTCCCAGCGTTCAAATGTTAGATTACTTGTAATAATCGTTGCTGCTCGACCGGCACGTAACGATAAGTGCGTAAACAGAAGCTCTGCTCCTTCTTTATCGAATGAAATGTAACCAAGTTCGTCAATGATGACTAAATCATACTTTTCAAATTTCAGTTCAAACGAGCGTAACGTTCTTGCAGAACGGCTTTCCTTTAATTGATTCACAAGTGAGGCTACACTCGTAAAATACACTTTATAGCCTGCCAAACAGGCCTCGATTCCTAACCCAATCGCAAGATGGGTTTTGCCAGTACCAGGTGAGCCAATTAATAACACATTCTGCTTATCCTGAATAAACTTTAGCTCTTTCAAATGAGGAAGGCGAACCGCCGCATTTTGCGGCAGTGCCTCTACATCTAATTCTTCTAACAGTTTTTTCTCTGGAAAGTTGGCTAATCGAATTCGATTAGCTTTTGCCCGTACGTAACGGTCCTCCATTTCCTGTTTTAAAGCGAAATAAAGAAAGTCAGCTGGCGATGTATGTTGTTCAAATAGGGCTTCCTGTTCAAGTAAAGAACGAATACTTGGTAAACGTAATGCTTTGCACATTTCAATCATTTCTTTTTGCTTGTCCATTAATGAATCACTCCTGTTCCTTTAGAATGAAATAACGCTGCTAACGAAGATAGATTATCTAAAGATTGACTGGTGACATCATCTTGGTCAGTTAGAACCGTACGTACTTCAGCTGACTGTTCTGCTAAGAAAATGATTTTTTCAGTTGTTAGTTGAACCAAAGGGTTCTTTTCTAGTTCAGTAATGACTTCTAATACTCTTGCTAGGCAATCTCGTTCTTTGGTATAAACAAGCAGCTCTAGAAAATCTTTTTCATTTCCTATATAATAACGGTGGTAGATATTTTTTATTTGTTTTGGTGCTTGGCTCAAACATTCACTTTGAGCTAAAGCACCTTTTTTCTTTTGCAGCGTGTTTAAATAGTGGTAAATATTCATCACCCAGGCATGCACTTGCCAGCTTCGTTTATGCTTTGCGATGCATTCTCCTTCGCTAAACAGAAGCACTTCCTCAGCACGAGCTTTTAACTTAATATATTCGCCTACATGCCCCTCGGGTACAGAATATCGGTTGTGACGATAAATAACAGTACTATATTTATCCACTCGTAGTTCTACTAATTCTGCAGGATCGAATGGTGCAGCTGTTAAGCTGCCAGCGCGTTCAGCTTTTTCTTCCAATATCAATTCATGATGTGTTTTCTCTTTCAAATAATGGGGACGATGATTTAATTTTTCGATGATCGAAACTAAATATTCCTGTGCCTCTTCTAAAGAAGTAAACGTATCACGGTGCGCAAATGCTTTCCGGCGTATATATTCTACACTCCGCTCTACATGGCCTTTTTCATTGCCTTTACGAGGCTGACAAAGTCGAATCTGAAAATGATAATGCAAGGATAAACTTTTCATACCGTCGGTAATAAAGCGGTCGTAACCAATAAAGTTTTTGACGACGGTACGCATATTGTCGTATGTAAAAACATTCGGTACGAAGCCCAAGGCTTCAATACATTTTACGTGTGCGTCCTGTAAACAAACCATTGTTTCCGATTCATAGATTCGGGCATAACGATCATTGCTATAAGCTAGCGTAAACACAGCCATTGAAAGGCTTCTTAGCTTGCCATCAATGAATAATTTTACTTCTCCCCAATCAAACTCAATTTCACGACCAGCTGTTGGCTCTTGACGAATGAAGACTTCTTTTTCCTTCTTTTCCTCACGATTAACGAAGTTGCGAACCGTAGTGTAGCCAATTTTGAAACCTTCGTCTAAAAGTTTTTCATGTATATCAATAATCTTTAATTGTTGCTTATGCATATTCACTTCACGCTTATTTTTGTTCTGTTTCATCATTTCGCGAATACGTTTCATCACTGTATTTGTTAAAGCTCTCTTTTTTCCATTACGCTTTTTATATGCCGGAGGCGTAACGTAATTATCTGTGATTGGTAAATTCCTTGTGTCTTGTTGTCTAGCTGCTAAATCTTGCTCAATGTATTTTTTTACGGTATTACGAGACATTTTGAGCTTTTCTGCAATTTGACGTTGGCTCATATTGTGTTGATAGTACTCAATCAGTACTAATTGCTTTTTCTCCAAACTAATCACCTCTATATCCTCCTAACTATTTACAGTTAGGACTATTTTGATATAAAGTGGCTCTCATTTCAATTGCGTTGGTGGCTCAGTTTTAGCTTAACAAAAACA
>NZ_JPUW01000076.1:0-2261 GCF_000743635.1 Lysinibacillus sp. BF-4
GGTTGCACCGAAATTCAATATCAAGTTACAGTAAAGCTCCACGGGGTCTTTCCGTCCTGTCGCGGGTAACCTGCATCTTCACAGGTACTATAATTTCACCGAGTCTCTCGTTGAGACAGTGCCCAGATCGTTACGCCTTTCGTGCGGGTCGGAACTTACCCGACAAGGAATTTCGCTACCTTAGGACCGTTATAGTTACGGCCGCCGTTTACTGGGGCTTCAATTCGCAGCTTCGCTTGCGCTAACCACTCCTCTTAACCTTCCAGCACCGGGCAGGCGTCAGCCCCTATACGTCACCTTACGGTTTTGCAGAGACCTGTGTTTTTGCTAAACAGTCGCCTGGGCCTATTCACTGCGGCTCTCAGAAGCGTTAACCTCCGAGAGCACCCCTTATCCCTAAGTTACGGGGTCATTTTGCCGAGTTCCTTAACGAGAGTTCTCTCGCTCACCTTAGGATTCTCTCCTCGACTACCTGTGTCGGTTTGCGGTACGGGCACCTCCTGCCTCGTTAGAGGCTTTTCTTGGCAGTGTGAAATCAGGAACTTCGCTCATACGAGCTCGCCATCACAGCTCAACGTTACAGAGTGCGGATTTGCCTACACTCACGCCTTACTGCTTGGACACGCATAACCAACAGCGTGCTTACCCTATCCTTCTGCGTCACCCCATCACTCAAGTGGCAGGGAGGTGGTACAGGAATTTCAACCTGTTGTCCATCGCCTACGCCTATCGGCCTCGGCTTAGGTCCCGACTAACCCTGAGCGGACGAGCCTTCCTCAGGAAACCTTAGTCATTCGGTGGACGGGATTCTCACCCGTCTTTCGCTACTCATACCGGCATTCTCACTTCTAAACGCTCCAACAGTCCTTACGGTCTGACTTCTACGCATTTAGAACGCTCTCCTACCACGCATACCCTATGGTATGCATCCACAGCTTCGGTGAATTGTTTAGCCCCGATACATTTTCGGCGCAGTGTCACTCGACCAGTGAGCTATTACGCACTCTTTAAATGATGGCTGCTTCTGAGCCAACATCC
Organism: Lysinibacillus sp. BF-4; assembly: GCF_000743635.1. Lineage (NCBI taxonomy): Bacteria > Bacillati > Bacillota > Bacilli > Caryophanales > Bacillaceae > Lysinibacillus > Lysinibacillus sp. BF-4. Next base: position 1,039 of record NZ_JPUW01000076.1, read on the forward strand.
TGGTTGTCTATGCAACGCCACATCCTTTTCCACTTAACAATTACTTGGGGACCTTAGCTGGTGGTCTGGGCTGTTTCCCTCTTGACTACGGATCTTATCACTCGCAGTCTGACTCCCGCGGATAAATCATTGGCATTCGGAGTTTGTCTGAATTCGGTAACCCGGGATGGGCCCCTAGTCCAAACAGTGCTCTACCTCCAAGATTCTTGCCGCGAGGCTAGCCCTAAAGCTATTTCGGAGAGAACCAGCTATCTCCAGGTTCGATTGGAATTTCTCCGCTACCCACACCTCATCCCCGCATTTTTCAACATACGTGGGTTCGGTCCTCCAGTCAGTGTTACCTAACCTTCAACCTGGACATGGGTAGATCACCTGGTTTCGGGTCTACGACTACGTACTATTTCGCCCTATTCAGACTCGCTTTCGCTGCGGCTCCACTTTCTCAGTTTAACCTTGCACGTAATCGTAACTCGCCGGTTCATTCTACAAAAGGCACGCTATCACCCATTAACGGGCTCTAACTACTTGTAGGCACACGGTTTCAGGATCTATTTCACTCCCCTTCCGGGGTGCTTTTCACCTTTCCCTCACGGTACTGGTTCACTATCGGTCACTAGGGAGTATTTAGCCTTGGGAGATGGTCCTCCCGGATTCCGACGGAATTTCACGTGTTCCGCCGTACTCAGGATACATTCAAGAGGGTATGAACTTTCGACTACAGGGCTTTTACCTGCTATGGCGGACCTTTCCAAGTCGCTTCGCCTACTTCATACTTTTGTAACTCCGTATAGAATGTCCTACAACCCCAAGAAGCAAGCTTCTTGGTTTGGGCTCTTCCCGTTTCGCTCGCCGCTACTAAGGGAATCGAATTTTCTTTCTCTTCCTTCAGGTACTTAGATGTTTCAGTTCCCTGAGTCTGCCTCGATTGCGCTATGTATTCACGCAAACGTACTACCCCATTACGGGCAGTGGGTTCCCCCATTCAGAAATCTCCGGATCAAAGCTTACTTACAGCTCCCCGAAGCATATCGGTGTTAGTACCGTCTTTCATCGGCTCCTAGTGCCAAGGCATCCACCGTGCGCCCTTAATAACTTAACCGAAGTTAGTTACTGCTTTCTCGTTAGAGAAAGACTTAAGAACTTACGATAAATCACTTGACGTGATTTGTATTACTTTTTTTATATCAATGTCGTTTTATCCAGTTTTCAAAGAACACGTTTTG
>NZ_JPUW01000077.1:0-2198 GCF_000743635.1 Lysinibacillus sp. BF-4
ACATGCAGTGGGATAAATATTAATACAAATAATAAATTATGATACGATAGAAATAAAAAAGAAGGTGCTAGAAGTGGGATGGGATTTACAGCTAGGTGAGCTAAAAGAGGGCTATGGTACAGAGGATGATATTTGGAAAAAGCTCAATTATTTTTTCTTTGATGCCAAAACAACAACTACATATAAATACGGTTTCTTTAAAGCGTTACTCGAAAATATTTATATGACTACGCCAGAGGGCTTTATGAGTTATGACCATTTATTTTATGACTTCACTAAAATTTATTGGAATTTAGTTGTACATCATCAACTATGGCAGTCCAATACAAAAAGCAGACGCTCTGTCATTCAAGGTATTTTAGAGGATGCACAAGTAAAGTATGAAGTGCCAAAAGATTGGCGCTTTGACCGACTGCCTGAAGCGGTGCAACAAAGCATTGTGCAACAAGTTAAAAAGAATGGTAAACGTTATGTAATTGGAGCATTTTATGGAGATACAGACGGTGTATTTTATGCGTTTCATTTAAAGGACGAAACCCTACAAATGAGCTTACCTGTAGTACAGTTTTTGAAAAAATACCAACGCCTTGTAACCAATTTAACAAACTATCAACTTGCTAAGTTTTTGGAGAAGTATAACGAAGATTTTACGCAGATGTTAACGCGAGTGGAGCAAGTATCACAACGTGCTAGTCTTGAGGAGTTTCGTCGCTTATTGCAGACCAATACAGGAGATTGTTGTTTTTATTGTGGCAAAACTACGCGTCAAACCTTGCATGTTGACCATTTTATCCCTTGGGATTATGTACAAAGTGATCGCCTATGGAATTTTGTGCTCGCTTGCCCAACGTGCAATACACGCAAAAATAACCGCGTACCAGCTCCGCAGCATTTAACAGCACTCTACGCGCAAAATGCCAAACTACAGCAATTAGTGCGTATGGATTACTTCTATGCTTATAGTGAACAAAAACTACAAGAACTTTACCAATTTGCTACAAGTAATGGGTATAGGGTTTGGGAATAAATTATGTAATAAGGGGCGAGGTGGGTTTATAAACAAGGTGAAGGGATTGTATCGTCTTTTTCACTCAGATATTTTTCGATACCATTTTTGTCCATTAGTTCGCGGTAAGCGCGTAAAGTAAAGGGTTTGCTGTCACGTTTAAGGATAGAGACATCCTTGTTGTATTGTGTGCGGAAGCGTTCTTCCATTGCTTCTTGTTCAGCGTATTGGTCAGGCCAAACTTTGTAGAGTAATGCGTAGTGACCTAGCCCTCCGCGTACACAGCGCCCTGAGCAGTTGGCATGTGAGAAGCCAAGCCCATACATGCGTGGTAAATCAATGCGCCACTCGTCACGAATGATTTCCTTAGCGTTTAAGTCCTCCGTAAAGGTCTCTAGCATAGGGAAGCGTGTTTCGATTGGCTCAATCGGATTGTGTTCGTAAAAGTTTTTAAGGTTCACTGCACGGTGTGACTCATGCCCACCAATACCAAAGTAAAGGATTGGCTCTAAATTATGCTCGTCGCGTAATTCTTCTAAGAAGATAAGTGTTTGACGTACTTTAAGCTCCTCAGAACATTTTGCCATACGTGAATTACCTAGAAATTTTTGTTCGAAAAATACTTCCTCAGGTGTGCGCCCATCAATGCGGTAGGTGATGTCTAAGCCAATATACTCGGCAACTTCCTCCATAAAGCGGTAATTATCGGCATCTTCCCATAAAGTATCAGTGAAAAATAGAATGCAGTTCTCTTTACCATATTTTTGTGCAATATAGTAGGCAACATAGGCAGAGGCAGCGCCACCACTAAACATTGCGACATGTACAGGCTTACGCTCATGTGTAGCGCCCTGTGTCATAGGTACAGATAATGCACCAAGTGCCCCTTTCTTGCTAAGTTGTTTTTTTGTTTTGACTTGGTTCATATCAATCGTCATGTAAAACCCTCCTGTATACAGCAATTATAGCCCTCTTACCCCCTAATTTCATCCTCTTTTGTAAAGTTGATGATAGCTATTTATATAAGTTTATAAATTTATACCTTTAGAGGTCTGTAAGCTTTGTTAAGCTCTTTTTTTATGTAAATACATAAAATAATGTATATACTTATGGGTATATAATAAAGAGGAGGTGGAAATATTATGACGATAAATGAAATTGTAGGACGCAACGTAAAAGCCTACATTTTATT
>NZ_JPUW01000078.1:0-2062 GCF_000743635.1 Lysinibacillus sp. BF-4
CATTAAATGGTTAATAAGGAGCTAGTTTGCCAACTGCGTAGAAAGAGCTAGTAGGTAAATTAAAACGCCACCAACCAATGCCGGTTAGTGGCGTTTATTTACGTGAAAAACTTGCCAGCTTGTTCAAAGCTTGACGTTAGGTTAGGCACATCTTTAAAGGATAGGTTGTGCAGACAACTTTTTAGGAAATAAATTGGATCATCGCTGCCGCGGTTTGTGCGCGAGCTAAGGCGTGCGTTAATAAAGCCCGTTTGTTGAACGACGGGGTTTTCGGCTAAAAATTTAGCAATCTCGTTGGACTTAACGGTATAAAGTTTAATGTCCTCGCCTTGATTGACATATTGCCCAACTAAATAGCCAAAGGTTGCTGAGCCTTGCATAACAACAGAAGCAATAAAAAACTCACTAAGTGGATTACCTTTTTCGACAGAGTATGCGGCTGCTGTTGTACGTAGTAACTGTTTGTAGGCAGTTGCTTTAGGAAAGACAATCGTTACACCCTCAAAATCCTCGAATGTATTAAGTGAATCAAGTTCTGCCTGTGTATAATAGGCATTTTTTTCGACGGGCGGTGGTGTTGGTACACCCGCAAGTACGGGCTGGTTAATATCAATATTAAACTTTTCACTAATCACTTCAGAAATCGTTTCTTGAATACTTTTTTGTACCAATGGGCGAGAAGCTGTATGAATTGCTGGGTCACTTTAAACTTAAAGCGCTCTTTAATAACAAACTTAATAAAGTCATCACTTGGTGCTTCTAAAATTTCTTTAATGACAGATTTAAACGACTGTAAATAAATTAATGACTCAGCGAGTGCTTTAATAATTTCTTCGTCATACACATTTTTAGAAAATTTAATAAGGTGCTCAAAATCCTCGTCTGTATAGTCAGTAATGCTAAAAATAAAGAAGGGCTTATTGTCCATAATATTAGCGTTCGTTAAATCAGTAAAAAAGTGATACTCAATACCATTAGTCAAAATGCCGAGCTTGACGCTAGGAAAGGTGCTAAAGTAGCGGCTTAACTGTGGTGCATTTTTCACAATCTTAGTGTGCATTGACTTGGCCTCTACAAAAATACGCGGCTCATCATCTAATGAAATAGCGTAGTCAACCTTTTCATTTTTCTTATGGAAGTCTGCCGTAAATTCAGGCGTTACTTCTTTAGGGCTATATGTATCAAAGCCGAGACCACGCAAAAATGGCAAGATTAAAAACTGCTTAGTGGACTCTTCATTTTTAATAAGCTCGCTGTTTTCAGCGATTACTTGATTAAGCATTTCGAGTGTTTCTTTTACGTTCATATAACATCCTCCTATCACATGCCTAGTTCAATAGTAGTTTACCACTTTTTATTTTGAAAATGTACGAAATCTGGAAATCATACAATCGTGTGATGGAAACACTTATAATAAATGGATAGTATTGGGTTCATCACCATAAGTCGGGGATGACAAAATCAATGCCCTGTTTCCAATCGTAATCGAAGGAACAGATGGGCATCGTTTCGATAACCAAATCCACGTCTTTTGATGAGTTTGATTTTATTATTTGTACCTTCCATGATGCCGTTTGAGAAGGGTGAATAGATCGTATGAATCATCGCTTCTTCTCGTATAATCAACGTTTTGGCGATTTTCGCAACAACACCACACGTGTGAAACTGGTGTCGTTTTAACCAATTTTTTAATCGCTTTTTCGCTTGTGTACGTGTCGTTGCTTTTAACACATAGCGCTTGATAAATATGCTTTGTATGGTCATCTTCAAGATGCCATTCTTGTACAAAAGCACGTTCTTCTACCGTTAATTGTTCGGGCTTTCGAGCTAAACAACGGTCAATAAAACGTGATTTATGATGCTTTTTCGCTTCACCCAAATAGCGACATCTTCGTTGCCCTGCATCCGTGAAAAACTGAACTAAATGAAAACGGTCCAGCACATGAATCGCTGCTGGATAGACTGCTTGAATAGCACTTGCCATGGCAGGCGCAAAATCACTAATGACGGTTTGAATTTTGCCTGTTACTTTCTTTAAAACAGCTTCAATCGCGTCTTGATT
>NZ_JPUW01000079.1:0-1956 GCF_000743635.1 Lysinibacillus sp. BF-4
GTCGCTCCTTTCATTAGGAGCGTGGATTGAAATTTATATGTGGGATGAAAAAGCAGCAGACCGTGGGTCGCTCCTTTCATTAGGAGCGTGGATTGAAATTATGCAGATTACGAGAGAAAATTTACTAGACTGGGTCGCTCCTTTCATTAGGAGCGTGGATTGAAATTACTCTAGAAGGAATCACATAGTTAGTGCCTTCGTCGCTCCTTTCATTAGGAGCGTGGATTGAAATAAGGTTTGACTCTTAAGGTGCAAACAGGATACTGGTCGCTCCTTTCATTAGGAGCGTGGATTGAAATCTAACCGTGCGCCACGTCTTGAAGTAACGCCGCCGTCGCTCCTTTCATTAGGAGCGTGGATTGAAATAAGAAAAGGCACGATGTTAGGTAGTACCTATTAGTCGCTCCTTTCATTAGGAGCGTGGATTGAAATTCATCAAACCACTCATCCCCAAAAACTTTATGCAGTCGCTCCTTTCATTAGGAGCGTGGATTGAAATCCAGCGAAGTTGAGGTTAATCAAGGCGCACCTCTTGTCGCTCCTTTCATTAGGAGCGTGGATTGAAATGTCAATGACGACCCTGGTTACATTCCCAGCGAAGTGTCGCTCCTTTCATTAGGAGCGTGGATTGAAATGCTTGCGAGACATTTTAGAGTCTATCGAGGATATCGTCGCTCCTTTCATTAGGAGCGTGGATTGAAATCCTCTACCACTTTAAAGCCTGGTAGAGCATCTGGCGTCGCTCCTTTCATTAGGAGCGTGGATTGAAATTACTTAATCGACGGAGGGCATCGCCTGGGTAAGACCGTCGCTCCTTTCATTAGGAGCGTGGATTGAAATCGAAAGCCTACAGAGATTGTAGCGACTGAGGGCAGTCGCTCCTTTCATTAGGAGCGTGGATTGAAATACACTTTTGGGGTCAAAGAACGCCTCGAATTTCTTGTCGCTCCTTTCATTAGGAGCGTGGATTGAAATTTGGACCACTTAGCAGGTACAACGACACTGCGTACGTCGCTCCTTTCATTAGGAGCGTGGATTGAAATTGGTACGTTTGAGGAGTTATCCGCTCTTACAGGGTCGCTCCTTTCATTAGGAGCGTGGATTGAAATGAGCTGATCTTGGGGAATAGCCTGCACGTAATGCGGGTCGCTCCTTTCATTAGGAGCGTGGATTGAAATTTGCAAAACGTAAAGTCAAAGAGGCAGAAGCTGGTCGCTCCTTTCATTAGGAGCGTGGATTGAAATTATTTAACGTAATGGTGAGGGGCATGAACGCTGTGGGTCGCTCCTTTCATTAGGAGCGTGGATTGAAATGAGCGAGTATGTATCACGCACCACTTGCGCAGCAGTCGCTCCTTTCATTAGGAGCGTGGATTGAAATTATAAAGATGGCGAGCGTTTCGGCGGTAATGTGTCGTCGCTCCTTTCATTAGGAGCGTGGATTGAAATGTAATGTTGTGCGCTACAATGGCACTGTTTGGTAGTCGCTCCTTTCATTAGGAGCGTGGATTGAAATTAAAACATCAAGCAATTACGGAAAACAGGCGGATGTCGCTCCTTTCATTAGGAGCGTGGATTGAAATGTTTACCGAGTGGTAGAGAGCTGTGCTACCCTAGTCGCTCCTTTCATTAGGAGCGTGGATTGAAATCTGCCAGCGGACCTTGAACAAGAAATGAAAGAGGTAGTCGCTCCTTTCATTAGGAGCGTGGATTGAAATCATCCTGTTCGCTTTTCATCCGAACGATGCGTTAGTCGCTCCTTTCATTAGGAGCGTGGATTGAAATAGCGTGGTATACCAAGTATCAGATCCAGAAGGACACGTCGCTCCTTTCATTAGGAGCGTGGATTGAAATCGTTTGTGTATAAATAATAGTATATAACATTGACTGTCGCTCCTTTCATTAGGAGCGTGGATTGAAATTACGTGAGCGCACATTATTTACAAGAGAGATAGCA
>NZ_JPUW01000080.1:0-1897 GCF_000743635.1 Lysinibacillus sp. BF-4
TCCCAGCCTCTTTTTGTTAGTTCGTTACCGTAAAATGACTGACGCGCTGAGTTAAATCTTGAGCACGTTCACTTAGTTCAGTTGCTACTTCTGTGACTTCTTGTAGTGCAAGGCTTTGTGTAGCTACCATTTCAGAGGCTTCAGCAGAGCTTTCTGCATTAATTTGCGCATGGTTAGCAATATCATCAATTGCTTCAGCAACTTGTTGTGTAGCGGCTGATACTTCTTCGGAAGCGCTAGAAACATCCTCAATTTGTGCGCGCATATCAATAATTGCATCACTTATTTGCATAAATGAGCCACCCACATTTTGAATGACCGCTACGCCATGTTGTGCGGCATCAAGGCTATCTTGCATCGCGTGTTCAACGCGTGCAGTATCTTGTTGGATTTCGATTACTAATGCGCTGATTTGGCTTGCTGATGCATTTGATTCTTCTGCTAGTTTACGTACTTCATCTGCTACAACAGCAAAGCCTTTACCATGTTCGCCTGCACGTGCGGCCTCAATTGCCGCATTGAGTGCTAATAAATTAGTTTGGTCAGTAATAGCTGCTATTACTTGTGTCATACTTTCGATTTCTTGCGATTGTTTACTAAGGCGAGCAATCATATGTGACGTTAACTGTGTACTGTCAAAGATTTTTGTCATTTGTTGCTCAGCTGTTAATACGGTTACACCGCCATTATCTGCAATATCAAAAGTGGTGTTAGCACTACTTTGTAAATTTTGTGTTGCACCAGCAATACGCTGTACAGAGACCGCTGTTTCTTGCATTGCATGTGAGCTATCCTGCGCGGCTTGTGCGGTATCCATCATAGTATGGGTAACGCTCTCAGCTGATTGTGCAATTTCTTGTGAAATCGAAGTAAGGCTATCTGTTGTTGCGCTTAGCTCAGATGACGTTGCGCTAAGGTGTTGCGCGTTATCTGTAATCGAAGCTGTTAAAGAAGCAAATTCGGCTTTCATACCATTAAAGGCATGTGATAGCTTACTTAGTTCGTCTTTTGATGTAACAGGTAGGTCAGGTACAGTTAAGTCACCTTCCGCAATTTGTGTAACAGATGCTTCGAGTGCACGGATAGGGCGTACAATTTGCGAGATAATCGCATAGGCGATAAATACACTAATGCCTAGTGCGCCTACAGTAATAAGGAGGGCTAACCATCCTGCAGAAGCGGCTTTTTGTGCTGCTTGTTGTCGACCGTCTTCAATAATGATAGCCACCTCATCTTTAATTGCATCAATAGTAGCGTCAATGTTTTTTTGATAAGGTGAGATGGTGCGTTTATAATAATTGTCTGCTTGCTCACTACCAGGTGTGAAGGCAAAGAAAGTAGTAGCGTAGCCTTCAAAGGTAGTATGCATAGCTTGAAGGTCTGTAGTAATGGTTTTAGCTGTCACTTTGTCTTCTAGGGTTGTAATGGCAACCGCTAATTGGTCATTTAAGCTGTTAAATTGTTGCTGTTGTTTAGGCTCTTCCACTAAAAATAATTGCATTGTGCTTAATTGATCATAAATGACATCATCAATCTCAGTCACAAGCGCTTCAATGGGGAGGCTTTCCTCAAAGACGAGCTCATATTGTTGCTCGACCTGCTTAAGCTGTAGGTAAATCATACCGCATGCGGCGGCAATAATAAGGTTTAAGAAGATAAATACATAAATTAACTTGCGTCGTATTGACATAAAAAAGCTCCTTTGTAGTGTAAAAGTAATGCTAACCCTTATACTCATTATGCACTTTTTTACCATTTAATAAACCTTTTTACACTAACGTCTAAAATGCGCGCGTTAAGTACGGAATAAATGACGTTAAACAGAAATAAAAACCCCCTCAGGATATATGAGTGAACTGAACCCCGAAAAGCGGACACTTAAAAAAAGACCCCTTTT
>NZ_JPUW01000081.1:0-1795 GCF_000743635.1 Lysinibacillus sp. BF-4
CATAACTAGTGTTCAGCCAAAGAAAAAGAGAAATTGAGTGCGCTCAATTTCTCTTTTTCATTTTTTATGGGTATTCTTATTGATTGGCTGTGAACTTTCGCAAGTTCACAGCCATCAACGCCAGTCCCATTTCATTCGAAACCTTCGCTTTGCCGCGAACGGAGAAACGAGTGAAACGCAAATTAGCTTTCAAGTGACCAAAAACAGGTTCAACATCGATTTTACGTTTTCGGTAAATCGTGCCTGTTTTTTCCGCTGAAAGCTTCGCTTTTACATAATTTTTTTGGTTTTCCCATGTTTCATTCACCACTAAGGTACGATGATTCTCGTCTTTTGCTTTTGTACAGGACGCACGGAAAGGGCAGCCTGTACAATTTTCACATTGGTATACCTTGAATGTTCGCGTGAAACCGTTTCGGTCCGTTCGGACCGAGGGATGATGAAACGCTAGGGTTTGCTGATTAGGACAGGTATAGCTATCTGTCGTTTCATCATAGAGCCAGTTAGCTGTATTGAAAGGGTTTTGTTGATACTTTTTCTTTTGTTCACGTAGGTAAAGGTTATATGTAATCAGCGCTTCACGCTTGCGATTCGTCAGAATATCATCGTAATTTTGTTCGCTGCCATACCCTGCATCTGCCACGATATATTGCGGTAACGTAAAATAGTTCGCTTCAATTTCATCTAGAAAAGGGCGCAACGTCAAAGTATCCGTAGGGTTTGGGAAAATCTGATACGCGAGGGCATACTGCCCCTCAGTCGCAATTTGTACGTTATACCCTGCTTTTAACTGCCCATTTCTCATATAATCATCTTTCATCCGCATAAAAGTCGCATCTTGGTCTGTCTTCGCATAACTATTTCGTGCCCCAAAAATCATCATGTCCTTGGCGTATTTTTGTTTACGTAACGCAAGGTCAATCAATGTTTTACGCATGACTTTCGGATATTTCCGTTGATGACGTAGACGTTTTCTTTCTGGCACATCTGTCGATGCTTCTATCTGTTGATCCAAGTCTTTGACGACCTCATCGACAGCTTCAATGACTTGGACAAGTTCAGGTAGCGTCAGTTCTTCTTCGTTTTCACGTTGAATTGCCGGGATAATCGACTGGGTAAGTAATTCATCATACACCGCCTGTGACTTCTCAATAAGGTTAGCTTGATAGCGGATGATGGCTTTTTTCCACACGAAGGTGAATTTATTGGCATTGGCTTCAATCTTCGTACCATCAATAAAAATCGCTTCGTTATCAATCTGTTTGGCTTCAACAAGTTGGCAGCGGAATTGGACAAAGCATTGACGAAGTAATTCCTTCATATCTTTATGTACACGGAAGCGATTGATCGTACGGTAACTTGGTTCATATCCTTGCGCCAACCACATCATACGCAGGCTATCTTTGAGTAAAGCTTCAATTTTGCGTCCTGAAAAAACGGACTGCGTGTACGCACAAAGGATAATTTTCAGCATCATACGAGGATGGTAAGCCGGACAGCCCTCATTTCGAAGAAATGGTGTGAACGCTTCTTGTGGGATACTCTCCACTAAGTTGTGGACGTGGAAAGCAATATCGTTAGCTTGTAATTTCATTTCAATATCTAAAGGCAAAATCAATTGATTCATGGTATAATTTTTAAACATAAGGACCCTTCTTTCTGTTGGATTTTGTTGTAGTGACTTTAGTTTAACAGAAGGAGTCCTTTTTTAACTACAAAAATCAAAGCCCTTGAATTTTACGCAATGTAAAAGTTCAAGGGCTTTTCATTTATAAGGCAGGTTTTGTCCCAGCCT
>NZ_JPUW01000082.1:0-1756 GCF_000743635.1 Lysinibacillus sp. BF-4
CTGCTATATTAGCGGTCGTGATTTTTTGGTATGTCTATAGTAAAAATAGTACCGGTATCATTAGAAGAAACCGTAATCGTACCGCCATGTAGCTCTACAAGTTGCTTTGTAATCGCAAGCCCTAAGCCTGTACCGCTACTATTACTTGTAGTATTAGTTCCTCGGTAATAACGCTCAAATAAATTATCAAGCTCCTCCTGCGGAATGCCCGTACCAAAATCTTGCACCGTAATGGTCGTGTTCATTGCTCTTACTAGCACACGTGTATTTACTGGCGTATGCTTTTTAGCATTCGTAATAATATTATCTAACACACGTTGCATTAATAATTTATCCGCTTCAATAACAGCTGGTGCTGTCACCTCTACTTCTACATCCTCATCACTAAATTGCTGTAGCCACTCGGTCAAATCAATTATTTCACGCGTAAGCGTAACGGCTTTATTTTTTAATTGATACGTATACGTTAGGTCTTTAATTAGTGCATCCATATAGGTTGCCTTCTCCTGCATAGTTGCCGCAAATTGACGCACCTCTGTTTGCGACCATTCATAATCTGAGTTAAGCATAGCTGAATAACCAAAAATTGAACTGAGTGGTGTTTTTAAATCATGTGACAAACCAGTAATCCATTCTTCGCGTAACTTTTCGCTATTTTTAATTTGACGTTCATTATAAGCAAGGCGTGTAGATAAATTATTTAAAGACTCATCCACAGGTTGATATAAATTATATTTACGTTTTAGGCGTTTAGTCTTTGCCTTATATAACGGATTTTTAGAAGGCTTCGCATAATCAAACTGAGCAAGACGTTCAATACGCGATAAAATATAACGTACGGGGCGTACAAAGCGGCTCGAAATAACTAACGACATAATGATTACACCAATAAGCAGTAGGATATGAACAACGATAAAGACGACAAGCCCCATCTTACTAATATCAGCCATTAGCTGATCAAAGGTACGATATCGTTCATTAGGACTTCGAAGTACCACAAAGGAGCCATCGTCCTGTGCGATAATATTGCGATTTTCTTTATGCTCGAACGTTAGTAATTGCGTTGGCACAAAATCAACTGGGCGCAATAAGCTAAGCTGTTCGCCAATAAAGGCAACACGCTCACCTTCTTTGTAATGCTCAACCGTCGTATTTGTACTTTCTAAGGTTTGTTGAAGCTCAGCTGAGAACTGATTGCTTAGTACAGCCTGCACCATCGCTTGTTGTTGCCCCTCAAAAGGATCATTGGCGACAAAATATACTATATTATCATCCACATCCCAACGCTTTAATTTTCGATTTGAGAGCTGTGTAAAATCCGCTTCACATAGTGCACAGGCTTCATCCGTAGTCGTAAGTAACGTTAAACTTGGTGTCATTAAATAGAGTTCACCATCATTGTCCCTTGCCTGACGCTCAAATCCTTCACTAAAAATCCATGTACCATCATTTTTCTGCTCCACTTTATCAGTCACTTCAAATGGCTCTAGCAATAATATATCAGAGCTATGCTTGCGATTCTCATAACCAAAAACAATAACAAGTGTAATAAAAAAGGCAAGGATAATCGCAACATAAAATAATGTAAAATACGAAACAAAGCGTAGTGTTAATAAATTCATCTGCTTCATTTAACGCTCACCGACCAACTTATAACCAATACCTCGCACTGTTACAATAACGCTCGGCTTACTCGGCGCTACTTCGATTTTTTCGCGGAGCTTACGAATATGTACCATTATTGTATTATCATCTT
>NZ_JPUW01000083.1:0-1710 GCF_000743635.1 Lysinibacillus sp. BF-4
AGAGGGCACTGAAAAACTTACGTTTTTTATGACAATTTAGTTTTTCAGACAAAAATAAGGTACTTTCTATTCGTTTTCGAATGGAAAGTACCTTATTTCTTTATCTATTACTTACTCTTTTTCGTTTAATAACGTTAGTATCCGCTTAAGATTAACGGCGAAGATTGTTGTGGCACCTTGTATTTCCATGCCAAATAAACCCGCTGATTTGGCCGTTTTGTAGCCATGCGGATTTTTTAACTCGCTATTTTTCGCTTCGATTTTGTAACGGTTTTTCGCAAGTTGTTTAAATTCTTCAGTTTCTTGAAAAGAAGCTTGTTCATCATGTTCTAGTGATTTAATCGTCACATTATAGGTTTTATTTTTTGCTCCGTCTTTATAACACCCTTCACGCATCGGACAAACCTTACATTTTTTAATATCGAAATAATAGGTAGCTTTCTGATTTTTATTTCCATTTTTCTTTCCCGTTTGAGCTTTTCGAATTGCCATGTGTCCAGCTGGACAAACGAACATTCCGGCATCTTTATTGTAATCGAATTCAATTTTTCGTTGTCCATTACCGTTGGTAATCGTTGTGTTTAATTTTGATATCAATTGAATTTCTTCTGATCTTGCATATTGTAAGTTGTCTTTTCCAGAATAAGCTGCGTCACCAAGAACGGTTTCAATTTCCATGCCGGCCTTTTTACTTTTTTTAAGTAATTCTTGAAGATACTGCCCGTCACTTTTTTCACCCGTCGTCACAACGGCCGCTGTAATAATTCGTTCGTCACTCATCGCAATATGTGTTTTGAAACCAAAGAAAGCCGAGTCAGCTGACTTGTGTCCAACTCGTGCATCTGGATCATTTGAGTAACTCAATTGGTTCTCGTAATCATCAATGACTTCTTTTAAAACATTTACTTTTTCTTTTACAGCTGGGATTTGTGCAACCTTTGTTTGTGTTTCCACCATTTCGACGACTTGACGACAGTATTCTAATTCTTCTTCGATTTCATTTGATGTAGGCTTTGTTGGAAATTTTCCAACCATTTCTTCATCCAATTGATAGACCGCTTTGCGTACATTTTTTGATTTTTCTTGTAAAAATTCTTTCGGTGATTTTTGATTATAACGAGCCTTTGTATGAGTGGCATCAACGATGACCATTTTACTCGTAATTAGCCCTTTGTCTAACGCAATTTCTACCGTTTTCTTAATAAGTAAATCTAATAAATTCATATCCTGTAAGCGAAGTCGACGAAATTTTGTCAGGGAACTTGAATCAATGACATCCTCTTCCGGTGCCATTTCTAAAAAATACTTAAACGACATATCATATTTAGAGCGTTCGACAAGATCGGCATCTGATAAGTCATAAATCGCTTTTAATAGTAAATACTTGAACATACGAATGGGTGAAATTGCATTACGACCATTATCTAAACAATATTTAGATTTAAGTTCATCTAGAATGAATGAGAAATCCACGAGTTCATTGATTTGGCGAAGCATATTGTCTTTTGGGATGATTAAATCGTACAACGCCATATACGGACTTAAATTTAATGTTTCTTGTTTAGAAATCATAGTCGCACCACCTCTTATTAGTTACGTTCATTATACTATGGAAAAGAAATTCAACGAATAGTAAAAAGCGATTGGGCAAACGGAAATCCGTTCGCCCAATCGCTTTTATTCATTTACTGGACTTTTTCAGTGCCCTCC
>NZ_JPUW01000084.1:0-1693 GCF_000743635.1 Lysinibacillus sp. BF-4
AGCTTGTGTTGTTGTTAAGGCCGTTGGCTCAAACATCGTACCTGAACATACATTCACAATAGAAGCTTTTTTAAATGCCGCTTCTTGTAATTGTGTAGGTGTTACTTGTAGTGCTGGTGTTTCGTCAATATAGTTTTTAAACTCGCGCTCTCCTGTTTTAGTTAAATGCACATACACGCCACTAATACGCTTTGTTGCATCATAAATCGCAAAATCTGTATTAACGCCCTCTTTTTTCAACTCATCGCGCACAAATTGTGAGGTTGCATCGTCACCTGTAATCGTAATAAGGGATGAGGGCGCACCAATGCGACTAATGCCTGCTGCGACATTAATTGTTGCACCGCCCATATATTTCTTAAATGTGCTATTGCTCGCATCCGTTGCAATATAATCCACAAAAGCATCACCATACACTAAAATATAACTTTCTTCGTTCATGTTGTTCGTACCTCCGATTAGTAATTCCTTATAGCGTACCACGAAAGTAATACTAGATAAAATTTTATTATTTTGAAACTATTATGAACTTCCCCTACACTATGTAATTATAAAGGCGATAATTTCCTAACTAAGGTAGATCCACAAGTATTTTTTAATGCTAGCTGCCTTTATTTCATTAAAGTGAATCATCAAACTTTGAAGAAAACTACTTTTTTCGTGGTTTCCCTTGTTTTTTCTGTTATACTAAAAGGCAATGTGTAGAGGTCAGACAAGTACCTATACAGACGATTTACAACGTGAAAGTAGAGGTTTTGCTTATGAAAACATCGCTAATGTATCCCCTAATGGTGATCATTGCCTCTAGCTGCTACGGCGTATTATCAACGATTATTAAAGTAGCCATGAATCACGGCTTTACTTCAGAGGAAGCAGTCACAAGCCAATATATGATTGGTTGTGGACTTGCTTTTTTATTGTTTATTTTAACGCAACGACAGCTACCGAGGTTAAATAAGTCCGGCTGGATTACTGTAATCGGCGCTGGCTTATTTACAGGTACAACAGGGATTGTATACGGACAATCTTTAAATTATTTACCTGCTTCACTTGCCGTAGTTATGCTATTTCAATTTACTTGGATTGGCTTATTTTTAGACTGCGCGCTAAAAAAACGTATGCCAACACGTACAGAGCTCGTATCCCTATTATTTTTATTTTCAGGTACGATACTTGCCGCAGGTGTATTAGATGTTGATTTAAGTGGCATTGCATGGCAAGGTTGGGCATTTGGCTTAGCAGCAGCTTGTAGTTTTGCGTGTTTTGTACAATTTAACTCGCGCCCTGTTGAAGGTATTACTACAACAGCTCGTGTGATGGTAATGTCATTTGTTGCACTTATTTTAATTAGTATTTTCCTCACACCTGAAATCGCTTGGAACGGACGATTATTTGGCGATGGCCTGTGGGTTTATGGTGTGATTCTTGGTGTACTAGGTATCTTATTACCGATTTATTTATTTTCAATTGCTGTACCAAAAGTTGGCGGTGCTTTTGCTTCGATTTTAAGTGCTATGGAGCTACCTGTAGCGATTACAGTATCTGTTATTGTGCTACACGAAGCCATTACACCCCTACAAATTTTCGGTATTATTGTTGTACTCATTGGTATGATGTTGCCCACGCTATTGTCGCTACGCAAACAAAAGCGTACACAAACTACCTAGCCTAAAAATACCACTCTCAAATTTGG
>NZ_JPUW01000085.1:0-1656 GCF_000743635.1 Lysinibacillus sp. BF-4
GTAACCCCTTGCTCTCCACGAAGGCGTGTTCCACACCTATGGTTTGTGAATTTTCAGGCTATCTTTTGTAGCCCTAATTTTAAAATATTCTTCGCTGCATTGACATCACGATGTTCTTGATAGCCACACTTGCAGCGATGCTTTCTTTCAGCTAACGTTTTCTTGACGAGTTGACCACAGTTTGAGCAGACTTGACTTGTATTATATGGATTGACTTCTATCACTTGCTTACCAGCATTTTCAGCTTTGTAAGTCGTGATTTGAATCAGTTGTCTCCATGCACTATCGACAATACTTTTAGCTAACTTGTGGTTTTTGACCATACCTTGTATATTCAAGTCCTCAAAGACAATCACATCATAGCCGTTTACTAATTGTCTTGATATTTTATGAGCTGTGTCTTTTCGTTGATTAGCAATATGTTCGTGACATTTCGCTAATAGATGAACGGCTTTTTTTCGACGGTTTGAGCCCTTTTTCTTTTTTGAAACAGAGCGTTGGCGTCTTTTTAACCTTCTTTCTGATTTTCTCAAATGTTTTGGGTTGTCAAAAAATTGCCCATCGGATGTAATCGCCAAATGGGTGATACCCATATCGACACCAACTACTTGATTGGTTTTAAAAGATTTCTTTGTCTCTACTTCACAAGAGAAACAGGCATAAAATTGTCCGTTTTTATGCACAATGGCACAGGTTTTGATGTTCCCTTGAATTTGTCGGTGTTGTTTGATACGCACCTCGCCAATCTTGGATAAATAGAGGTATTTCTTTTTTAATTGAAAACCACTTTGTGTATAGGTAAAAGAGTGGAATCGATTCTTTCCTTGGAATCGAGGAAACCCTGCTTTGCCACCTTTCGCCAACCGTTTAAAAAAGGCTTGATAAGCTTTGTCTAATCGTTCCAATACATTTTGTAATACTTGGGAATGCACTGTTTTAAAGATAGGCAACTCTTTTTTTAGTAGTGGTAACTCTTTCTTTTGGGTATAGAAAGAAATACTTTTCTTTTGTTGTTTGTATGTTTGAATCCGTTGTTCCAAACATGTGTTATAGAGCCAGCGACAAAGGTGTAAGGTTTCTACTATTTTTTTCTGTTGTTCAGATGTTGGCTCTAATTTAAATTTATAGGTAATCATTGCCATATCTTTAACCTCCTTTCTGTTGTTTTTGAATGTATTGACGAATCACTTCTTCTGATATGGAACCAATCGTTTCGATATAAAAACTACTGTTCCATAAATGACCTTTCCAGCATTTTCGTTTTAATTCAGGAAACTCGATGAATAATTTGCGAGCTGTAATTCCTTTTAACATTTTTACAATGTAGGAAGGGGCAATTTTAGGGTGTGCCGATACGAAAACATGTACATGGTCTTGTTCTCCTACTTCAAATTCACGTATAATAAATTCTTTATCTTTCGCAATCTCACTACATATTTCCTTTAAACGTTTTTCTATCCTTTCATTCAATAGTTTATGTCGGTATTTTACTGACCAAACGAAGTGATAATTTACATTGTATACACATGTTCTTGCATGAATAAGGTTGTCTTTTGTCATACATATAGTATAGCAAAGTTGATAAAAAATTCAATTACAATAAGGATTTATAGCTATACATATAGTACTGAAAAGTCAAAAAAGATACGCCATTCA
>NZ_JPUW01000086.1:0-1582 GCF_000743635.1 Lysinibacillus sp. BF-4
GTTTGCGCCGTTTTGTTTCAGCGACTTTCTTATAATAACATCGGCTTCGATTACTGTCAACCGTTTATTTATTTTTTCTTTTCGTTAACGTCTCGCTAACGACAAATAGAATCATACCCCATAACACAACAAACTGTCAACGGTTTTAGAAAAAAAGATTTGTATTTCGTTAAAAAGATTCCTTCAACAAACCTTTCTTCCTATTATATTGTTTTTATTATTCGATTTTGTTTATATTTACTTTATAGTGGCGATGCATTACATTTCCACGCTTTGAAATAAACGGTTCTACTAAAATATAATCATGTTTAATTAAATACTCTACAAAGACTTCTAGATCCTTTGAATAAAACTCCAGCTCTTCATGCTCATGGAGCTCTTGTATTTTCCAATATTCTTTTGCACTCATTACTTCTAAAATATGTGCAGCCCCATCTTCTGTACGTGAATGAATAAAAAATTCACTCGCTAAAAATAACAGCTCTAGTCTTTTTTGCAATGGTTCATCGCTTAAAACTAGTTCTTCATATAATTTATAAATTGCTGGTTCAATTTCTTTTACTTGTGCCCAAATTGAAACTTCAGGATATGCACCGCTATCAATAACTGACAAACGCCCTAAATGGTGGACAGAAGATAACACATGAATATAAGCATCTAAATAGTTGCCCTGTGCATATTGTTCTTTGCCCTCAAGGTAACGACGAATTAACTTCGCAAATTGAATACCTGTTTTAATATTTCGTCCATCATAAGGGAAGGTTTGCATTTGAAGTCGTAAGCTTTGTAAATAATTCGTACGCTCAAACAATACCTCACCAAAGAGAACCCAATTGATTACCTTACGATTAGAACCGTTTTGTAACCATTTACGTAGCATTTTTTCGGTGACGATATGTGTTGCGATTTTTTGCTCACCCAAAATGTAATGTTTTGTTACAATTGGAGATTTTGCTTTGGCTACAACAATTAATAAAATGGAATCGAATGTATCGGTAATATTACTCTCATTATCTTTAATATCATATTGGATGACACCAAGTGTCTTTTCTTTTTCGATGCGCTCTTGGTAAATTGGTCTTAATAAATGATCCATTTTGTTTAACGCTCCTTATACTTTAATTACTATGAACTACTTTCGACAAACCTACACATTTCCCTCCTTTTTTTGAAAGCCTTTTATGTTATAGTAAGTTTTAGACTGGAGGCTTTACGTAATGAAAAAATATAATAGTAAGATTAATAAAATACGTTCATTTGCACTTTCCCTAATCTTTATTGGGTTTGTTGTAATGTACGGTGCTATTTTCTTTAGAGAAAACCCTTGGCTTGTTGTAATCTTTATGTCACTCGGTTTATTATGTATTTTTGCTAGTACAGCTGTTTATTTATGGATTGGCTTATTATCGACCAGAGCCGTGCAAGTCGCCTGTCCAAACTGCGGCAAGCATACTAAAGTGCTTGGTCGTGTAGATATGTGTATGTACTGTAACGAACCTTTAACGTTAGACCCTAACTTAGAAGGTAAGGCATTTGATCAGTCTTACAATAAAAAATCAGAATAACAAAAAAGAGGCTGGGA
>NZ_JPUW01000087.1:0-1474 GCF_000743635.1 Lysinibacillus sp. BF-4
GGTAGTGACCCCTAAAAGTTAGAGTTTTTATTATGCAGCTGATTGGCTGGTTTGAGTTCGATATTGAATCGGACTTAAACCGGCCAATTTTATTTTTATCCGGTCGTTATTATAGTAGTCGATATATTTCTCTATCTTTTGTTTTAGTTCATGATAAGATAATAATTTTTCGCCATAATAAATCTCTTGTTTTAAAATACCGAAGAAGTTCTCCATTACAGCGTTGTCGGCACAAGTTGCTTTCCTAGACATGCTTTGAAAGATTTTATTGTTCTTAAGCGTTTTAATCCATTTTTGGTGTTGATAATGCCAACCTTGATCGGAATGAATTGTGGTTCGATACTTAGCTTCGTTATTTATCATTTCAACAGCTTCATCCAATGGTTCTAGCACTAAATCTAAAGTGGGTCTATTAGAAATGCCAAAAGAGATAATTTCCCCATTATATAAATCTAAAAGAGGATTAAGATATAACTTCTCCTCGCTTAAACATTTGAATTCAGTAATATCAGTGACGATTTTCTGTAAAGGAATTGGCGTATCGAATCGGCGATTCAAACGATTTTCAGCGACTTTTCCAACAGTTCCTTTATAAGAATTATAACGAGATTTACGTTGGAACTTCACACACTTCAGGCCTAATTCATTCATAATCCGTTGCACCTTTTTATGATTAATCGCATAACCTTGATTTTTAAGCGCTAAGTGAATGCGACGATAACCATATCTACCTTCATGCTTTTCAAATAGCGTAGTAATCTCTTCTTTCAATGCACAATCTGGATCTTCTTTTGATAGCCGATTAATTTGATAATGGTAAGTCGATTCCGGGATATTAACAACGCTTAAAACATCTTTTAATTTGAATCCCTCTTCTTTGAGTTCGAGTGCCACTGCTGCTTGTGCTTTTCGAGGAAGGCATTCGGATTCTCTTGAAAAGCTTTTAACTTTTTTAAATAAGCAACCTCTAAACGAAGTAATTCATTCTCACGTTCTAATTCCTCTTCTCTAGACATTTTCTTTCCTTGTTCAGCTGGTTTTATATCTCTTCTTTTAGCCATAGAAGGACGTCCTTTCTGTTTAGGTTTAAGCCCTTCTACACCTTCTTCCAAAAAGATTCTTTGCCAGTTCGCAATTAAAGAGGGATTATTCATCTTAAATTCAATTGCTGTGTCTCGGTAAGAAGCGCCTGTTTGTTTCTTAAAGTGTAGTACATCTAGCTTAAATTGAACAGGATAGACCTTCTTAGAAAATTTGCGCATAATCCCTTCAGAACCAAACGCACGATATGCTTTCACCCAATTTTGGATTGTAGATTGATCTGGAATATCATGTTTTCTTGCCAATAATTTATATCCTAGTAAACCATCAAGATATTCTTTAACAATTTCCAATTTGAATTCATCATTATATTTAGCCATACTAAAACACCCCAAAAGTTAGTTTTTTACTCTAACTTTTGGGGTGCAGTTCA
>NZ_JPUW01000088.1:0-1444 GCF_000743635.1 Lysinibacillus sp. BF-4
GAACTGCACCCCATTTGTTAGACACAATACTAACGAATGAGGTGTTTTTTTCATGGCTAAAATGAGTGCCGAAGAAAAATTAGCAGCGGTTGAACGCTATCTAAATGGCAAGGAAAGCTCCAGAACAGTCGCTGCGGATTTCGGTATTTCACATCGCTACTTACTAACGTTGACGAACCAATACCGAAAGAATGGCGTAGAAGTGTTCGTTAGACGATATACAAATTACACAAAAGCATTTAAACTAGACGTACTTAACTATATGACTGAACACGGTACGTCCTTACACGAAACGGCTGCGATTTTCAACATTGCGGCTAGTACGTCGATACGGAATTGGCAAAAACAATTCGAAGCATTAGGAGAAGATGCCCTTCAGCCAAAGAAAAAGGGGCGTCTATCCATGAAAAAACAATCGACTAAAAAACCTAAAAATGTACTAGCAGAAGGCTCTACAGAAGCACTTCAAGCGCGTATTCAGCAGCTTGAAATGGAAAATGCCTATTTAAAAAAGTTGAATGCCTTAGTTCAAGCCAAGGAAGCATCACCACGAAAGACAAAGTAAACGTCATTTGTGAATTAAGGGATACATATTCGGTGAAAGCACTTATCGCGTACGCAGAAATACCACGCAGTACGTTTTATCATATCGCAAAGAAATTAGCGTTACCTGATCCAGACGCTGATTTAAAAGCGGACATTCAAGCAATTTACGACGAACACGAAGGTCGCTATGGCTACCGTCGTATTCGTGATGAGCTAGCGAATCGTGGGCAAAAAGTGAACCACAAAAAGGTACAGCGCCTCATGAAAGCGCTTGGCTTAAAATGTTTAGTGCGTATGAAAAAATATAAATCGTATAAAGGCTCAGTTGGCGAAATTGCGGACAATATTTTAAATCGTCAATTTAAAGCGGAAGCACCAAATGAGAAATGGACAACGGATATTTCAGAGTTTAAATTATTTGGCGAAAAGCTGTATTTATCGCCTGTTTTAGACATGTTTAACGGAGAAATCATCACCTACACAATCGGCTCTAGACCGACTTTCTCTCTTGTTTCAGACATGTTAGAAAAGGCCTTAGAACGCTTACCAGAAGACCATAAGCTCCTCATGCATTCCGATCAAGGCTGGCATTATCAAATGAAGCAATATCGCCATGCGCTCCAATCGAGAGGCATTGTGCAAAGTATGTCACGTAAAGGCAACTGTTACGATAACTCGGTGATGGAGAATTTCTTTGGCATCATGAAATCTGAATTCCTTTACTTAAAAGAATTTGAAAGCATTGAGCACTTTAAAGAAGAGCTCGAAAAATATATTCATTATTACAACACGAAACGGATTAAGGCAAAATTAAAATTGAGTCCAGTGCAATACCGAACTCAATTTACCCAAGCTGCCTAAGCGAAATAACCGTGTCTAACTTTTGGGGGTCACTTCA
>NZ_JPUW01000089.1:0-1442 GCF_000743635.1 Lysinibacillus sp. BF-4
TTTTCGGGGTTTTTTCTATGGAAAAAGCACACTATACTAAAGATAACTAGAGAGAGTGGTGGGAAACTTATGAGTAAAATCTATTTCAACGAACATCAACAAAAAATACTAGAATTGAATCCAAATGTCGCCTCCGTATCTGATCGAGCAATTCAATATAATCCAGCGTTTAAAATACGGGCTGTTAAAGAAAACCAAACTGGAAAAGGTCCTAGCCAAATTTTTATTGAAAATGGATTTGATATAGAGATGATTGGGAAAGATCGGGTGAAAAGCGCAGTAAAAAGTTGGCGGAAACTATTCCAAACCTATGGAGAAGGCGGCTTTTTAGAAGAGCGTAGAGGAAAAGGAAGCACAGGACGACCAACCACACTTCACCTGTCGTCGG
Source organism: Lysinibacillus sp. BF-4 (assembly GCF_000743635.1). Classification (NCBI taxonomy): domain Bacteria; kingdom Bacillati; phylum Bacillota; class Bacilli; order Caryophanales; family Bacillaceae; genus Lysinibacillus; species Lysinibacillus sp. BF-4. Next base: position 389 of record NZ_JPUW01000089.1, read on the forward strand.
AAAAGAAATTGGTGAAAGCTGAAGCGCGTATAAAGTATTTAGAAGCAGAAATTGAACTTTTAAAAAAGCTAGAAGAACTAGAAAGGAAGGCGATGGAACGCAAGTAGCAGCACATGAAAAATATGTAGTTATTTACGAAGTCCTACGTAAACATGGACTTCAAAATTGTGTTTCAGCGCTATGTGAAGAAGCAAAAGTCAGCCGAAGTGGCTATTATGACTGGTTACAAAATATAGAAAAACATGCGATTCGAGAAAATAACGACTATGAAGATTATCTCTTGTTAAAGTGTATCTATGATGCATTCAAAGGGAAAATCGGGTATCGCGGACTCTATATGAAAGTACGCGAATTACTCGACACCCCGATGAATTCGAAAAAAATCCGTCGTCTTATGCGAAAATATAACTTCTTTGCGAAAATCCGTCGTGCTAACCCTTACAAGAAAATTGCCAAAGCGACTCAAGAACACAAAACGCTACCTAACAAATTAAATCGTGAATTCGTACAAGACGAACCAGGAAAAATATTATTAACCGATATTACCTACTTAAAATATCAAGGTAAAACTGCGTATCTCTCCTGCGTAAAAGACGTCGCAACACGAGAAATTCTTGCATATGAATTATCAAGTACACTAAAAATGTCTATTGTTTACCATACACTTAAGAAATTGAATGATAAATTAGAAGGTATAATTCATCCCGAAGCAATGCTTCACTCGGATCAAGGCTTCCACTACACGCATCCAGAATTCCAAAAACGCGTGAAAGAAATGAATTTGGATCAGTCTATGTCTCGAAGAGGCAACTGCATTGATAATGCGCCAATGGAATCCTTCTTTGGCCATATTAAGGATGAATTAGACTATAAACAAGCCAAAAACTTTGAGGAATTGAAACAAATAGTTAATCAATATATGACCTATTACAATGAAACAAGAAAACAATGGAACCTAAAAAAGATGACTCCGATTGAATATCGAAGTCATCTCCTATCTGCTTGATAACCAGCGGGTTTTTTATTAAACTGTCCAATATTAAGGGTTCAGTTC
>NZ_JPUW01000090.1:0-1382 GCF_000743635.1 Lysinibacillus sp. BF-4
CGAGTGCTATCTGTAATAGATGAAAAATAGTTTGTGTACGAGTTCCAAAACCCTTTTTCTTTTTGTATGCGTCCACTCTATCTAAAAGAATTTTAGGAAATCGTAATACGACTGATTGTTTTTCCATGTTTTCACCTCCAAAATAATATAAAATAAATATCAACTATGATATAATATGTATATCATAACACACAAGGAGGTGAAAGTCATGTTGGTCAATAAAGCATATAAATTTCGTATCTATCCAAGCAAAGAACAAGAAATACTGATTGCTAAAACAATCGGTTGTTCTCGTTTTGTATTCAATCATTTCCTCGCAAAATGGAACGATACTTATAAGGCAACAAGAAAAGGTTTGACTTACAATTCGTGTTCTTCTCAATTAACCCAATTAAAGAAAGAAGTAGTTTGGTTAAAAGAGGTGGACAGCATTGCGATTCAATCTTCACTCAAAAACCTCGCTGATGCTTATTCTCGCTTCTTTAAGAAGCAAAACGATGCACCTCGCTTCAAGTCCAAAAAGAATAAGGTTCAATCTTATACAACAAAACACACGAATGGAAACATTGCCATTGTAGGCAACAAAATTAAATTGCCGAAACTTGGTCTTGTTCGCTTTGCAAAAAGTCGTGAAGTACATGGTCGTATTCTTAACGCTACGGTTAGACGTAATCCGAGTGGTAAATATTTTGTTTCCATTCTTGTAGAAACAGAGGTGCAACCATTAGAAAAAACAGGTTCTTCTATTGGTATAGATGTTGGATTAAAAACCTTCGCAACTCTTTCAGATGGAACACCATACGAAAATCCAAAGTGGTTTCGTAAACTTGAAGAAAAATTAGCAAACGCACAACGTATCCTTTCCAGACGCACAAAAGGCGGTTCTAATTGGAATAAACAACGAATTAAAGTTGCGCGTATTCACGAAAAAATCACCAATGCAAGAACAGATTACTTGCAAAAAATCTCTACTGAAATCATCAAAAACCACGATGTAATCGGTATTGAAAATTTGCAAGTAAGTAATATGCTAAAGAATCATAAGTTAGCCAAATCTATTAGTGAAGTATCTTGGTATCAATTCAGAACGATGCTTGAATACAAAGCGAAATGGTACGGCAAACAAGTTGTTGCGGTATCTAAAACGTTTGCAAGTTCTCAATTGTGTTCGTGTTGCGGATACAAAAACAAAGACGTTAAGCATCTAAATCTTCGTGAATGGGATTGCCCATCTTGTGGAATACATCACGATAGAGATATTAACGCAGGACAAAATATTAAAAATGAAGCGATAAGACTTCTAACCGTAGGGGCTACGGGGTTAGCCTACTAAATATCTGTTCGATAGAACGGAGTTCGTAGGAATCCCTCACTTCAAACAA
>NZ_JPUW01000091.1:0-1362 GCF_000743635.1 Lysinibacillus sp. BF-4
TAGGTTGAGTTTCTTTTTTGTAACTTCACTAAAAATAGTATACTATTTTTAGTGAAAGGCGGTGAAAACATGACAACAATTACAGCTAAAATTCAACTTTACGTTAATGAATCACAAGCAGAAAGCCTACATTTGACAAGTAAAACCTATCAAAAAGCGTGTAATTGGCTTTCAGAGATAGTAGTTGTATCAAAAAATCTGAATCAACTCCAATTAAACAACTTGTATTACAAAGAACTTCGCCAACGCTTTGGTTTGAAAAGTCAAATGGCGCAATCCGTCATGAAAACGGTCATTGCCAGCTACAAATCAGCACAATCAAACGGACATGAATGGTCGCTTGTTCACTACAAGCACCCTAGCTATGATGTAGTATGGCATCGTGACTATTCTTTAAATGAGCGACTTTTTAGTGTCAACACGTTAGATGGTCGTATTAAATTGCCCTTCGAATTAAAAGGGATGCAAAAATACTTCAATGACGATTGGAAATTTGGCACAGCGAAACTTGTGTACAAGTTCAATAAGTGGTTTTTGCATATCCCCATGACAAAAGGAATCCCTCTATTAAAGGAGCAAGATGTTACTAACATTGTTGGTATTGATTTAGGGATTAATTTTCTAGCCACTAGCTATGATAGTAAAGGCAAAACAACATTCTTTAATGGTCGCCCTATAAAACATAAGCGTGGTCGATTGAAAGCGACACATAAAGCTTTACAAAAACGTCAAACAGCTTCTGCACGTAAGCGTATTCGTGCAATAGGGCAACGAGAAAACCGTTACGTACGCGATGTAAACCATCAAGTCACAAAGGCACTCGTTGAACGTTATCCAAAAGGTACGTTATTTGTAGTAGAGGATTTAACAGGTGTACGTCAAGCAACCGAGAAAGTCCATGTCAAAAACCGTTATGTTAGCATTTCGTGGGCGTTCTATCAATTTAGACAATTACTTGAATATAAGGCACAACTATACGGGCATAAGGTGATTGTTGTTTCCCCGAAATATACAAGCCAAACGTGTCCGAAATGCGGTCATGTAGCTAAGCGAAATCGCAATAAAAAAACACATACATTTACGTGTGTCAACTGCTCTTATCAATCGAATGACGACCGCATCGGTGCCATGAATCTGTATCGAAAAGGAATTGAATACATTTCAGATACAGTTACGGTTAAGGTATAGCCTTTTCCGTAGGGGCGAAGTCAACCGTCCTCATATACCACCACGCTAAGATAGGAGGTCTGTAAGACCGTTTGCACTATTGGGTAGGTATAAGTGTAAAGGTTGCTTGCGAAGTAAGTAACCCGCCTTTTTAGGTGACACAAGCCCCCACTTCAAAACGCTTTAGCGTTTAAG
>NZ_JPUW01000092.1:0-1355 GCF_000743635.1 Lysinibacillus sp. BF-4
GGAGGTGCATTTTTTATGGCTAAATTTACAGCTGAAGAAAAACTACAAGCTGTTCTAAGGTATATGAACGGCAATGAAAGCTTCAAAACAATTGCTCAATCAATCGGGGCTGATGAAAAAAATATTCGGGTTTGGAAGAAACAATACGAACATAATGGTGCAGAAGCATTTGTAAAACGATATACAAATTATTCAGCACAGTTTAAACTAGACGTACTAAACTTCATGATTGAAAACGGTACGTCCTTAAATGAAACAGCAGCTATCTTTGGCATAGCAGCTCCATCCACTATTCTACAGTGGCAAAAACAGTTTGAAACAAAAGGATTCGATGGCCTTCAATCAAAGAAAAAGGGGCGTCCATCCATGAAAAAAGAAACAAATAAACAACTAAAACAAACACCAGTAGAAGGCTCACCAGAAGCACTTCAAGCAGAAATCAATCGGCTACGTATGGAAAACGAGTATTTAAAAAAGTTGAACGCCTTAGTTCAAGCCAAGGAAAAATCACCAAAGAAGACAAAGTAAAGGTCATCTATGAATTAAGGCATAACTACCCGGTGAAGGCGCTTGTGAAGTTCGCAGGCATTCCACGTAGCACATACTATCATTACGTCAAGAAGATGCATCGACCGGATCCAGATGCCAAACTAAAAGATGATATTCAATCGATTTATGAGGAACACGAAGGTCGTTATGGCTATCGTCGTATTCGCGATGAGCTCGCGAATCGTGGACAAAAAGTGAATCATAAAAAGGTGCAACGCATCATGAAAGAACTTGGTTTAAAGTGCGTAGTGCGTATGAAAAAATATAAGTCTTATAAAGGGACAGTCGGTAAAATTGCGCCAAATATTTTAGATCGCAACTTTACAGCTGAAGCCCCAAATGAGAAGTGGGTAACAGATATTACGGCGTTTAAATTATTTGGCGAAAAGCTCTATTTATCGCCTGTTTTAGACTTATTTAATGGCGAAATTATCACGTATACAATCGGCTCAAGACCAACCTATTCGTTGGTTTCTGAGATGTTGGAGAAGGCGTTAGAGCGATTACCAGCGGAACACCAGCTACTGATGCATTCCGATCAAGGCTGGCATTATCAAATGAAACAATATCGCCATGCGCTCCAATCGAGAGGCATTGTGCAAAGCATGTCACGTAAAGGGAACTGTTATGACAATTCGGTGATGGAGAATTTCTTTGGCATCATGAAGTCTGAATTCCTTTACTTAAAGGAATTTGAAAGCGTCGAGCATTTTAAAAAGGAACTTGAAAACTATATACACTATTACAACACGAAACGCATGAAGGCAAAATTAAAAATGAGTCCGGTGCAATACCGAACTCATTTT
>NZ_JPUW01000093.1:0-1316 GCF_000743635.1 Lysinibacillus sp. BF-4
GGCTCATCACCATAAGTTGGGGTTGACTTACTAATAAGACCTTAATTTTCCAATAGTGTATAGAATAAAAGCGAAAACTCGTGTATCGTAATTGTTGATGAGACAAACCACGATAGGAGTTTTCGCTTTGTACACTAAGTTTATCAAATTGATGCTACCGTTACCATCTTTTTTTGAAATCGATTTATCATCAGAGGAAGAACCAAATGTTTTTCCTGTTAAAATTGCACCACAAACCATTCCTTGTCCAATTTGCCAAGGGGCTACTGTTTGTCACGATCGTTCCCGACGTCGTTTTCGCCACGGGTATGCTTGGCATATTGGTGTTCTTTGGATTGAATTATTCATACCTCGTCAACGTTGTAAAAATTGTGGATTTACGTTTGTGTTTGACTATGGATTAGGGCTTTTTCATTCCTCTACGGAATCTTTTCGCCGTGAAATCACAAAACGTTGCCATGGTCGCTCGATTGCAGACGTCGCACGTGAATATGCACTTCCATATACGACAGTTGAACGCTGGTTTTACATGTATGCACCCGAAGATATAGTTGAAGAAAATGCCAAACATATTTGTGTGGATGAATTCGCTTTACGTAAAGGACATAACTACGCGACAAGTGCCTTAAACGCTGAAACAGGAAGGATTTTAGCGATTGTACCTCACAGAGATCAAGACGCGATTGAATCACTTTTAAAGAAAGTCACAGGATCGATTCAAACCGCGGTAAGTGATTTCGCGGCGGCAATGGCAGGTGCCATCAAGTCTGTTTTTCCAACGGCAATTCATGTATTAGATCGATTTCATTTAGTACAGTTTTTTACCGATGCTCTACAGCGCAGAAGACGCTATTTAAACGATGCGAAACAGCACCACAAATCTCGATTTATCGACCGTTGTTTAGCACGAAAGCCGGAAGAATTAACGGAAGAAGAACGTGGGTTTGTGCGTGAGTGGCTACGGGAAGATTATCATACACAACATATCTATCAGGCATTGAATCATATGCGCTATGTGTTAAAAGCGACAACCGAAACCCAAGCGGAAAAGCGCTTAAAAGCTTGGTTGAAACGGTATCAATTTCATACAAGTGGTGTTGTTTCAAAGATTGCCAAAACCGTAATTGCCCATGAAAAAGCGATGATTCATACAATCATTTCACCTTTCTCAAACGGTATTATGGAGGGCACAAATAATAAAATAAAGCTCATCAAAAGACGTGGGTTTGGCTACCGAAATGATGACCGTCTTTTCCTACGTTTACGCTTGGAAACCGGTCATTGAATTTGTCATCCCCGGGATTTGGTGATGAGCC
>NZ_JPUW01000095.1:0-1218 GCF_000743635.1 Lysinibacillus sp. BF-4
CTAAGTTGGACAGATAAAATAAGGGCTTGTAAACTTAGACTATAAACTTAAGGGAGCGTGCTTTTATGACACGTCAACGTCGAACATTTACACCTGAATTTAAACTGCAATTAGTGAAGCTTTATGAAAATGGCAAACCTCGCGCTGAGATTGCTCGAGAATACGATATTACACCTTCTGCACTAGATCGCTGGATTAAAAATCATAAAGAAACTGGTTCATTCGCAGCGAAAGACAACCGTACTGAAGAAGAAAACGAACTCGCACGCCTACGGAAAGAAAACCAACGTCTGATGATGGAGGTCGACATTTTAAAGCAAGCGGCGCTGATCATGGGACGAAAATAAATGTGATTCGTAATAACGCTCACAAATATTCGGTATCAGCAATGTGCGACGTCCTCAATCTATCAACTAGCACGTATTATTACCATGCGGATCTTTCTGGCAAACGTGCTAAAAAAGCCGAAGACCTGGCGATTTCTAAAGAGATTAAACGTATTTTTAAAGGCAGCCGAAACAACTACGGCACACGTAAAATCAAAAAAGAATTAGCGAAATTACCTGAGCCAAAACAAGTATCACGTCGTAGGATCGGCCGTTTGATGAATGAACTGGGCCTGGTTTCAAACTACACTGTGGCACAATTTAAACCATATAAATCAAGCTGTAACGAAGCACCAGTCAAGAACGAACTGAATCGTGAATTTGATCAGGACGAGCCATTAGCGGTCATTGTCAGCGATTTAACATACGTCCGTGTCGGAAAAAAGTGGCACTATGTATGTTTATTTGTCGACCTTTTCAACCGTGAAATTATCGGCTATAGTGCTGGTGAAAATAAAACGGCAGAGGTGGTGTATCAAGCGATTGCGAGTATTCGAGCCAACTTACATGACGTAAAAATGTTTCACACCGACCGTGGAAAAGAGTTCGATAACAAGCTGATTTCCGAGGCACTTGAAACATTCGGTATCCAGCGATCACTGAGCATGAAAGGTTGCCCTTATGACAACGCTGTGGCTGAAGCGACATTCAAGGTATTTAAAACAGAATTCGCTAACCAAGCCTACTTCACTTCCCTTGAACAGCTCGCTCTTGAACTTAACGATTACGTACATTGGTTCAATAACATTCGAATTCACGGAACACTGGGCTATCTAACGCCTGTGGAATTCAAGCAACAACCCTTATAATTTTTGTCCAGTTTAGTGTTGAC
>NZ_JPUW01000096.1:0-1144 GCF_000743635.1 Lysinibacillus sp. BF-4
AATATATGGTTTGAGCTTCGGTATTTTATATAAAACACCAATCACAAGCATAGATGAAAGTAATACAAATACCGTATTAACTGGAATGGCAATTAATAGATTTGTATTAATAATATGTTGGATAAAGTAAGGCTCAATTAAATCTAGCACGAGTAAATGTACAAAATAAACACCAAAACTTGTGGCACTAATCGCCTGAATAATGGCATTGGGTTGCTTGCAAACTTGCTTTGTCCATGTAAAGAGTGCAATCCCCATTAAAATAACCGTTGGGCTATGGTAATAATAGAAGAAACCTTCAAAGCTACCTTTAGCGGCAGTGAAATGTGTCGTTAGTATAATAGTTAACACTGCACCTAGCGCCCCTAGGCAGTAAATAAACAACCGTGCGCGTTTAGTAAAATCAATACGGAACAGCACATAGCCTAATAAAAATAAATAAAAATATTCTTTAATTGGCGTGTAGTTTGTTACTTTAATGTCTTCCATTGCAAAGTTCCATGCGGGTAAAAGTGACACAGTAATAAAACCAATTGTCATTAAGTAAATGAGTTGCTTATCCGTTAAACGTTGGATCCATTTTGTTAATAATGGCGCAATTAAGTAAATCGGGATAAGCGCATATATGTACCAAAAATGATACTGAATGCCATCATTAATTAAGCGTTTAAAAAAGTCGGCGATACCAAAATCAAACACGCCCTTATATAACTTATAGCTATAGTACACCACGCTCCAAATTAAAAAAGGGATGCCAAGGCGCGTAAACGTTTTTACGCCAATTTCCTTAAGTGAAGGCTCTTTGTTACTACGTAGTAATAATGCCCCGCTAATCATAAAGAAGATAGGCACACACCAGCGCACGAGGGAGTCAAAAATATTGCCGACTTGCCAGGCAGCCATACTAACATCTCCGTATAAATATAAATAAGGTGAGGCCACGTGCAACAGCACCACACCAATAATAGCGAATGCCCTTAAATAATCAATAAAGACAAAACGCGACTGATTTTCCATTTTTCACGCTACTTTCTAGTTTTTATTAAACGACGCCATATAGTATAGCAAAAAAACATTTAATTTCCAATATAAGAAAATTAAAAAGGAGTAATAACCTATGTGAGCATAAAAAATACCCCCTATA
>NZ_JPUW01000097.1:0-1141 GCF_000743635.1 Lysinibacillus sp. BF-4
GGTAGTGACCCCTTAAAGTTAGAGTTTTTATTATGCAGCTAATTGGCTGGCATGTGTCCGATATTTTATCGGGCTCATGCCGGCCAGTTTTTGTTTAATTCGATCATTGTTGTAGTAATCGATATATTGCTCAATTCTCTTTTGTAACACTTCGTAGGAGACTAATTCTTCCCCGTAATACATTTCCTGTTTTAATAAGCCAAAGAAGTTCTCCATTGCGGCATTGTCTGCACACGTTGCTTTACGAGACATGCTTTGGAAAATCTTGTTCTGCTTTAAGATTTTGACCCATGATTTATGTTGATAATGCCAGCCTTGATCTGAGTGAATTGTTGTACGATATTCAGCTCGTTCTTGAATGATTGGTAGCGCTTGTTCCAGTGATTTCATGACGAATTCAAGCGTCGGCCTCTTGGACATACTGAAACCAATAATTTCTCCATTATATAAATCCATTAGGGGACTCAAATAAAGTTTCTCACCATTTGTACATTTAAATTCAGTTACGTCAGTCACTAGTTTTTGAAGGGCGTATGGCGTATAGAAACGTCGGTTTAATCGGTTTTTTGCGATTTTTCCAACAGCGTCTTTATAAGATTTATAACGTGATTTACGTCCAAATTTCTCGCATTTCAAATTCAAATCCCGCATAATTCTTTGCACTTTCTTGTGATTAATCGTATAACCTTTCGCCTTTAGCTGTGAGTGAATTCGACGATAGCCATAACGACTTTCATGTTCCTCAAACAGCTCTATTATCAACGTTTTCAAAGCTTGATCTGGATCTGCTTTCGCCATTTGTTTCATGTGATAATGATACGTTGCTTCTGGTAAATTGACACGCTTCAATACATCTTTTAATCGGAATCCTTCTTCTTTGAGTTCAAAGGCAATCACTGCTTGTGCTTTTCGAGGAAGGTATCCGGGTTCTCTCGAAAAGCTTTCAACTTTTTTAAATAGGCGACCTCCAATCGAAGCAGTTCATTTTCACGCTCCAATTGCTCCTCACGTGACATTTCTTTTTCTTTTTTTATTGATGTTGTTTTTGTTTTTTTAGACATAGATGGGCGCCCCTTTGCTTTTTCTTGCAGGCCCTCTATCCCTTCTTTAAGAAATTTACTGTTCCAATTGGCAATTACAC
>NZ_JPUW01000098.1:0-1129 GCF_000743635.1 Lysinibacillus sp. BF-4
ATTTCTACGCTAATAAGCGTAATCCCTCATTTTTAATATTGATTGCAGAATTGTGGTCACGGTCTAGCACAAAACCACAAGAACAATGGTATGTACGTTCAGACAAGGACATTTTCTTTTTCGTACCACAGTATGAGCATTTCTTAGTGGAAGGAAACCATTTATCTATTTTGATAAGTTGTTTCCCTTGTTCTTTTAGCTTGTACGCTAAGAAAGTAGTGAACATACCCCATCCGTTATCGTGAACGCTTTTTCCAAAGTTGAGGGCTTTTGACATACCTTTCATGTCTAAATCCTCAATAATCACAGCGTCATAGGTTGTTGCTAATTCTTTTGATTGATGGTGAAGGAAGTTCTTACGTTGATTGGCTATTTTTTCATGCAATTTAGCTACTTTCAAACGTTGTTTTTCCCAACGTGCAGAACCTTTCTTTCTACGAGATAAGATGCGTTGTTCTTTTGCTAATTTGTCTAATGATTGTCGATAAAAACGTGGATAATTGGCTTTCTTACCTTGTTCACTTTCGACATATAGACCATTCATAGCAAAATCTAGCCCAACAACTTTCTGAATGGACACGGGTTTAATTTCCTTCTCGTATTCTGTCAAAATCGAAATATAGTATTTACCTGTTTTTGTTTTAGAAATCGTACAAGATTTTAATTTATAATCCGTAGGGATTTCTCGATGTTGCTTGATTTTTACTAATTTCAGTTTAGGTAATTTGATATAACCATCTTGCAATTCGATATTTCCGTTCACTCGATTGGTTGTATAAGACTGTTTTGTCTTACGGTTTTTGAACTTTGGAAATTTCGCATTGCCTTCAAAAAAATACTTATATGCCTTTTGTAAATTCATTTGTGCATTTGCTAAAGCTAAAGAATCCACTTCTTTTAGGAATGGAAATTCTTTTTTATACTTAGCTGGGGTAGGGAACTTTTGCTTTTTAAGTTTCTCTTTGTCGTCTTTAAATTTCTCATACATTTCTTGTCTTTCCGCAAGCATCTTATTGTAGGCAAAGCGAACACAACCAAATGTTTTGGCTAATAGTATTGCTTGTTCTTTATTTGGTAGTAAACGGAATTTGAAAGATTTATTTTGTTTAGTCATATCAATTCACCTCGC
>NZ_JPUW01000099.1:0-1121 GCF_000743635.1 Lysinibacillus sp. BF-4
ATATTTAGTTTTAAGTTACATAAAAAGGAAAAAGTGCGCTTATGTACCCTGAAGATGTCGTATTGTTAGTGGGGTATGGTCGTGTATAGCGCGCAAGACGACGACACCGTGCGCGTGTATGATGTGCCGCTTCGCTGGCAACAACACACAGAAGAAGATATGCGACAAAGCAAGTGTTAGAAACCGTTACCACTAAAAAAGTGCCAAAGGGTAACACGAGCACCGTAGCGCTCCAAATAGCTACGGAGCCTAAGTAATTTGTAGTAGAAAATTGTAATAATCAAAATTATTGCCCAAACGATAAATAAATATTATGCTGAATATTAAGTAATTTTTGCATGTAAAGGAGGTATAAGACAGTGGATAAGTTATGGAATAACTCTTCAAAATAATAATTTGAGGAGGAAAATAAATGACAATCAATTTTAAAGAAAATAAAAATATAAATGTGGATCAGTTGGAAAAATTATATAATGATGTTGAATGGTTTGCCTATACAAATGATTTGCCCCTTTTACAACAGGCCTTATCACAATCGCTAGATGTTTTGTCTGCTTGGGACGGAGACGAGTTAGTAGGACTCGTTCGCATTATTGGTGACGGACTAACAATCATCTATGTACAAGACATACTCGTCTTAAATACTTATCAAAATCAAGGGATTGCTACGGAATTAATGAAACAAATCTTGAATAAATACAGCCATGTTCGACAAAAAGTTCTTCTAACTGAGGAAGCGCCTGATGTTAGACATTTTTATGAAAAGAACGGATTTCAATCTTGTGATAAAGGGTCACTTGTTGCATTTGCTAAAATGAAATAGGCTGAAACAGCTATACTCGCTTTAGTTGACAAAATACACCGCATTAATAAAGAAGGTCATTCCACCTCAACGTTGGAATGACCTTCTTTTTCATTATTTAGGGCTACCTTCAGCAGTCAGATATTGCACAGATTTTGCAGCGTAGGCGCCGTAATTATCGTGCTCTCCATCCTTCACCATTGTCTTTTGGTATGCCTCATGATTGACAAGCGCGTCCGAAACGCTTTTGTACGCATCGTAATCAAGTTCGGCAGCAAAAATAGCGTCGTCCTTTGCTTGCTTAAAGCTTTCTTCTGTT
>NZ_JPUW01000100.1:0-959 GCF_000743635.1 Lysinibacillus sp. BF-4
CTACTTATTTTTCTTTTCACTACCTGAACTATGTTTCGTCCCACGTTTATCTTTTTCATCTTTCACTTCTTCATTAAGTTCTTCTACTGGAATTGGGTCGACGGTTTGCATATCTTCGTGTTTATCAAACAAACTTTCCTTATCGGTACTGACCATATCTGGATTATCATATTTTTTATCACGCATAGTAACCTCTCCCTTCATACCTTATGTTTTCCCTCTCATAGGACAATTAAACTTTGGTCATTCGTAGCACCTTTAAGTGCTTGCTTCATAAAATTACGGCATAAACGCATTCGTGCGCAGCGTGCAAAAGGCAGTTTTCCACCTTGAAGCTTGTCCTCAACCTCTACAAATAAAGGTTGCCACTCCGTACGTGCATGTTGTGCAAGCCACTGCAGGGCCTCCTTTTTAGAAACAATCTCCTGTTTGACATAGGACGCATAAATGCGCGCCATCGTAGTAACCGCAAAGACTACATCTTCTGTACGCCAAAAAGCAAATGGCTTACGAGTTTTAGTCGCCCAGTAACTATGTAAATTATATTGAAGCGTTGCCTGTACATGCGACCACTCTACCTCAAGCGGTAAACTTTGCGCAAAGGGCCCGTATAATGTCACCCCTTTATGCTTAACCAACCACCACGTAATGGCATTTGTATCCCACTTACCAAACTTTACAGTACCTTCGTAAGTATAGTAACACGCCTCATCCCGACCTAATTGTTCGAGTGTAATAAACATACCGTCTAAACGATTTCCATAGCGCTCCTCACGCGCTAGGCGCTTATGCAATTTAGCTAGTTGCTTGGCTTGCGGCTTTGTTATATCATGCTTTACGACTACAACAATATCAATATCACTATGTGCCTCGTCAAATGCTTCAAGCGCAATCGAACCATACACATACATACCATATACTTTCTCACCTAACACAGCAGTGATCTCATCCACATAACG
>NZ_JPUW01000101.1:0-944 GCF_000743635.1 Lysinibacillus sp. BF-4
TTAAGTAGAGAACAGCTGACCAAGTATTGATGTGCACAATGGCATATTATTAATGCGTAGTAACAAAGATAATAAAACATAAAAATATAACAGTAAAAAATAACTATTTTGAGATGGGGAATCGTAGTTTAACTAAAAAATGTTCGGAATTTGTATAGAGGATATTGATTATACTATGTAATGCTAAGGAGTAATAGGTAATATAAAGTGCGTAACCGTCTGCACTGCGGTTGTATTATGAGACACAACTGTAGTTCATATTCCCATTGAGTGTGGTGGCGTAAGAGCAACCAGTATTAGTAACATCGGGCGAAGAAAAACCAACAGAATCAAGTAATCCAAATAGTGGTGCTACAAATCCACAATTACTAGGTGTAGGTACATCAAATAGTAATGCGAATGTTTCTAATTCGACAAATGATGTAGCTAAGTTACCGCAGACGGATGGTAAATCAACAACTTATATGATTTATATTAGTTTAGCGTTAATGGCATTTAGCGTATTGGTGTTTGTACGCCGTCGTAAAGCAACACAATGATATAATGAAGCAACAGGGTAGCTTTTAGTGTGAGAGCTATACCTGCTTTATAGTAGCAGTGTGAGAAGGTGCCCAGTCTTGAACACGCAAAGCTTGTCGCCAGCGCAAGGGTACTGGACTACGTTTCCAGCTGCTACAATTTAATAGGGTGCTGTGGTTGCTTTGGCAATCGCAGCGCCTTTTTTCTTATAAAAGCGGTTATTATCAACTACCTCCGCTTAAACGCTAAAGCGTTTTGAAGTGGGGGCTTGTGTCACCTAAAAAGGCGGGTTACTTACTTCGCAAGCAACCTTTACACTTATACCTACCCAATAGTACAAACGGTCTTACAGACCTCCTATCTTAGTGTGGTGGTATATGAGGACGGTTGACTTCGCCCCTACGGAAAAGGCTATACCTTAACCG
>NZ_JPUW01000102.1:0-829 GCF_000743635.1 Lysinibacillus sp. BF-4
TCAAAACTGGATAAACTTCATTGATATTATAAAAGCTTTTGGTTAAGTCCTCGACCGATTAGTATTCGTCAGCTCCGTATGTCGCCACACTTCCACGCCGAACCTATCTACCTTGTCGTCTTCAAGGGGTCTTACTTACTTGCGTAATGGGAAATCTCATCTTGAGGGGGGCTTCATGCTTAGATGCTTTCAGCACTTATCCCGTCCACACATAGCTACCCAGCGATGCTCTTGGCAGAACAACTGGTACACCAGCGGTGTGTCCATCCCGGTCCTCTCGTACTAAGGACAGCTCCTCTCAAATTTCCTACGCCCACGACGGATAGGGACCGAACTGTCTCACGACGTTCTGAACCCAGCTCGCGTACCGCTTTAATGGGCGAACAGCCCAACCCTTGGGACCGACTACAGCCCCAGGATGCGATGAGCCGACATCGAGGTGCCAAACCTCCCCGTCGATGTGGACTCTTGGGGGAGATAAGCCTGTTATCCCCGGGGTAGCTTTTATCCGTTGAGCGATGGCCCTTCCATGCGGAACCACCGGATCACTAAGCCCGTCTTTCGACCCTGCTCGACTTGTAGGTCTCGCAGTCAAGCTCCCTTGTGCCTTTACACTCTACGAATGATTTCCAACCATTCTGAGGGAACCTTTGGGCGCCTCCGTTACTCTTTAGGAGGCGACCGCCCCAGTCAAACTGTCCACCTGACACTGTCTCCTGCCCCGCTAAGGGGCATGGGTTAGAAGTTCAATACAACCAGGGTAGTATCCCATAGACGCCTCCATCGAAGCTAGCGCTCCGACTTCTCTGGCTCCTACCTATGCTGTACA
>NZ_JPUW01000103.1:0-749 GCF_000743635.1 Lysinibacillus sp. BF-4
AAAGTTATTTTTCTAAGCCTTTTCGCAATAATTCGAGAATAGTTGCTGTTCTTGTAGACAGTCCGTTTTCTTCTTGGTATTTATCTAATTTCTCGATAATTGATTTAGGCATACGAATTTCTACACGTTCTTTATTATCTTTCAAAATTATCACCTCTCACTTGATTGTACGGTATTTCTACGATACAATCAATATATACGATATTATTCCGTACAAATCGAGGTGAATTGATATGACTAAACAAAACAAAGCTTTCAAATTCCGTTTACTACCAAACAGAGAACAGGCAGTATTATTAGCCAAAACATTTGGTTGTGTTCGTCTTGTCTACAATAAGATGCTTGCGGAAAGACAAGAGACTTATGCAAAATACAAAGACGACAAGGAAATGCTTAAAAAGCAAAAGTTCCCTACACCAGCTAAATATAAAGACGAATTTCCATTCCTAAAAGAAGTGGATTCTTTAGCTTTAGCAAATGCACAAATGAACTTACAAAAGGCTTATAAGAATTTTTTTGAAGGCAATGCGGAATTTCCAAAGTTCAAAAACCGTAAGTCAAAACAGTCTTATACAACCAATCGAGTGAACGGAAATATCGAATTGCAAGATGGTCATATCAAATTACCTAAACTGAAATTAGTAAAAATCAAGCAACATAGGGAAATCCCTGCTGATTATAAATTGAAATCTTGTTCGATTTCTAAAACAAAATCAGGTAAATACTATATTTCGATTTTGACAGAATAC
>NZ_JPUW01000104.1:0-658 GCF_000743635.1 Lysinibacillus sp. BF-4
TATAAAAAAGCATTTAAAACGAATATGCTTCGTCTTAAATGCTTGATGACCCCTACGGGATTCGAACCCGTGTTACCGCCGTGAAAGGGCGGTGTCTTAACCGCTTGACCAAGGGGCCTTACCGTAAGTATTATATGGCGGAGAAGGAGGGATTCGAACCCTCGCGCCGAATTAACGACCTACACCCTTAGCAGGGGCGCCTCTTGAGCCTCTTGAGTACTTCCCCGTATCATAAATAAAAAAATGGCTCCGAAGGTAGGACTCGAACCTACGACCGATCGGTTAACAGCCGATTGCTCTACCACTGAGCTACTTCGGAACAATATATGGTGGGCCTAAATGGACTCGAACCATCGACCTCACGCTTATCAGGCGTGCGCTCTAACCAGCTGAGCTATAGGCCCGCTTTGTTATGGAGCGGGTGATGAGAATCGAACTCACATCATCAGCTTGGAAGGCTGAGGTTTTACCACTAAACTACACCCGCTAATGAAAAAGTATGGGTCAGGACGGAATCGAACCGCCGACACTTAGAGCTTCAATCTAATGCTCTACCAACTGAGCTACTGACCCATATTAAAATGGCGGTCCCGACCGGGATCGAACCGGCGATCTCCTGCGTGACAGGCAGGCATGTTAACCGCTACACCACGGGACC
>NZ_JPUW01000105.1:0-541 GCF_000743635.1 Lysinibacillus sp. BF-4
ATTTACATTCATATGAACGATGTTGATCAATTTGTGATTTTTAGTGGTTTAAAATTACAACAGTTTGTTTCCTCTGTTGATCCTTTACGCAATCTACTGTTGTTAAAAAATACGTACGATGATGGCATGTTTAATAATCATACACAGCATGATTATATTGTGCCTGAGGAAATCAAAAAATTTGCTAAGAAGGCAAATAACGCAGCAGAGTTATGCTGGATTGATTTTGAGTACGAGCGTCAGCTAAATGATTTAACAGCTAGAGAGCAAGCAGAGCTATTATATATCGCACATAAGCGTGAGCCGATTAGTGTGCCGTTCTTTCAAAAACTACAAAATCGTTATGTTTACATAGCGTCAACAGGTGAGAAGGTAACTAAAATTTATTTTAAGCATTTAAGTGATGCAGATATGCTGATTGCTAATGTGTTTAACCAAATTATACGTGAGCGCGAAAATGTCTCGTCATTTTTCCGACGTCGTCCCAAAAGTAGCCTGCCTTCGATTACACCAGAATTTTTAAAAGCCTATCGTTCTTATG